>CAMAUF010000008.1 GCA_945861295.1 bacterium
CCACCCCGTGGTTGGCCCGTGGAAGGCTACTTCCAGGGATGGACTGGCCGGGTACCGACCCAGTCACGTCCGCCATACTCCGTGACGCGGTGGGGGCCGACCCACTTGACGTCGCCGTTCGACCACCGCTCGACGCGATCCGCCCCGACGTACTTCGCCGAGCCAGCCGGCCAGTAGGTGATCTCTTGGCCTCCGACGTACCGGCGGTCGCCCGTCGGGTTGAGGCGGTCGTTGCCCCAGGACTTCGCACCGAACAAGTCTTGCATGGTAACTCCTCGTGTATCGAGTCCGAGCGACGGTTCGGGTCGTCGTCGGCTGTCCAAATGATCGGAGCATCGGCCCGTGCCCAAACCAACGTTGCCGCAATTCTTGGGCAATTGTTCGACGGGGACGCTCAGGTAAACTAGACGGCGTGGCGACCCGCACTCACCAGCCGTCTAAGTTCTGGCAGGACTTCGTCCGCGCCCTTCGATGCCTGAGTCGTTCAACTGGACTTGCGCGGAATCGACTTCTACGAACTCCTTAGAGCGGTCCGCGCACTCACTCCCCCATACGACGGAATAGTAACCGCTTTGGCGGCGGCGCCCTCCGGTACGAGACTCAACGCCATCGCGGGTGAACTTGGCAAAGAGGCGTCCGCCGTGACCCTGGCCATCCAAAAGGTCGAGCTATCCCTGGGGGTGGTTAAGCGCGCCGACCTACGGAACGCTCTTTCGGCAGTCTGGGACGCCGCCGTGGCCCACGACCCGAACCTGGCAACCCAAGCAAACGAGACACGTTCGCGGTCGGCCCCGGCGCCCGTTCCAACCGACGCCGACTACTGGATCGATGTCGTTCATCCAGATGGGTCAAGCCGAGCCGAGGACCTTACGCGGAAGAGGGTTCACCCTGTCATCCTGGGCACCGCGAGGCTTTCCCTCGCTAGGAGCGATGTTGGCTGGTGGGTCGAGGCCATCGTTCCGCGACCCTGGGAAGTCCTCCTAAACGGGATACTCTGGGATGGAAAGCCACCGATTCGTCTCGTGCCCGAAGATACCCTCTCCACCGAGAACCATACCCTCTTGTTCCACCAACGAGACGCGGTCGTCACGCACGCCACGCTGCAGCAAACGCACACCAAGTTGGTTGCAACCGACGACGGCGCGCAACTCGCATACCGTCTTTATCAGGGCGGGCCAGGCACCCCTGTCGTTGTTCTCGAGCCTCCAAGCCATAGTTGCCTAGACCTTGAGCTTGAGATGCCCTGGAACCGAGTCAACCGAAAGACGTTGTGCTACGCCGTCGATCGTCCTGTGGTTCGAGTATGCACCCGCGGGTGCGGAGAATCGACATGTCTGGAACCGGACATGAGCGTGCGCTCCCAAGTCCGTGACATCCAACTACTTCTCTCGCACATTCACGAGACGGGCGAGTGCTCTCTCGAGAAGTATTACTTGCTCGCGACCAGGAACGCCGCGTTTGCCGCGCTTAGAATCGCGCAACTCAATCCTCGCGCCGTGGCAGGGATAACCCTCGAAGATCCTTGGGAGCATGGTTCAGACTTCTGGAGTCTGGAACAGGCTCAACAATTAGCCACACTTGTTGACAGAGCGTCGCGGATGTTCTACCACAATTATGAGGAATCTAGCCGGTCATCGTTTAACAAAGACTTGCTGTCGCGTATGAGTTTGAACCGATCCTGACATGCTTGCCACCGATTACAAGGACAGACATACTGATCATCGTTGTTGATCCAGACAGAACATCCATTCAGCGTGCTTCCTGTAGCCTGCGGACGTAGTAGGTTGAGGGAACAATTCGACTTGGACTGGACGCGCACAATGGTTGTATTGCTGCATGGCAAACGCGGAATTCACTAGTTTCTTGTGCAGATTTCTGGACGGTCCCTTCACAGGCTCGACCGATGCTCTGTACGGAGCGGTCACGCGCCTTCTGCCGCTGCTCGATGAGTCGGCCGAGTGCCCGACGATTGCTCACTTTAACAACCTCCTATCTGATCCCAGCATCGTGCAATACGCAGCCACGATCGATGACAACGGCGTAGTGGTGGGATTAGCCACGGTGGCTGTCTTGCCGCTTGCCAGCGGGCTGCGAGCCACAATTGAGGACGTTGTCGTGGACACTGACTACCGCGGAAACGGCATCGGTCGCGCGCTAGTCGAGCACTGCATCGAGCTTGCGAGAGAAGCCGGATGTATCAGTATCCACTTGACGAGCGCGCCGTTTCGGGAGGAGGCTAACCGCCTCTATCAGAGACTGGGCTTTTCACTGCTCACAACTAACCCATACGGGCTCGACTTGTGAAGTGCGTTCTGACGGTCCGCTTGCCAACCCGCTGCGAAAGCCGCCGCGGAGGCTGCCAGGAAGCCGCCGACCCGGCGGCTGAGCTGCGGGACGTGCTTCTGGGGGATGTTGCGGGTGGCCATGGTGGTTCTCCTTTGTGTTCCAGGGGCTCCCTGGACACCCAAAGAATCGCTGTTTGGCCTCGCGCCGCCTTCGCACAAAGCGCGCCAAACTCGCGCGGGCCGCGCTGGGCGAGGCCAAATCCGAGTAGCACAATCCGTGCTACTCGCCCGCCCGGCCTTGCCTACGGCTATCACGCCCTTCAGCCCTCGACCCCCGAGCGTGAGCCTCGTAGGCTCCGCGCAACCTCCCCCGGAGCAACCGTCATGCCTACGCCCGCCGAACCTTGGCTCGCCCAGTGCGCCTTCAGCGTCGCCGACCTCCCGCGTTCCCTCGATTTCTACTGCCGCGTCCTCGGTTTCGTGCGCTCCAACGGCCTCATGGGCGTGGGCGAGGGGTTGTCGCGCATCCAGGGCTTGCCCGAGCCCGGCGCCGCGACGCTCTGGTGGGCCATCGACCGGCAGGATTTCGTCCAGCTCGAATTCTGGAACTACACTCGCCCCCGTCCGCGGGCCAGGCGGGACGATTGGCGCTCGAGCGACGTGGGCTACACCCGCGTCGCCTTCCACGTCGCCGACTTTGACGCCGCTGTCGCCCGGCTCCGTGACGCGAGCGTCCTGCCGATGGCGCCTGTGATGGACCCCGCAGGTGACCGCCGCGTAGCCTTTCGTGACTACGAGGGCCTCGTCTTCGAGCTGATGGAACGCGACCTGACGCCCTGGGGCGCGAAGCCGCCGCGCTATCCTGAGACGCCCGTCGCCGTCCGCGCGGTGAGCCTTTCGACCCCCGACTTGGGACGTTCGCTGCGCTTTTGGTGCGAGGGCCTCGGCTGCGTGGAGCAGCCGGGCCTCATCCTGCATACCCCGGAGATGGAGGCGCTCTGGGGCCTCGAAGGCGCGACCTGCGAGTCCGCGGTCGTCCGCGCCGGCGACCTTCTCTTGGAGTTGCAACAATACACCGCGCCCGCCCCCCGGCCCTGGCGGGCAGGCTACGTCCTCAACGACCTCGGCTTCTTGAATGTCGCGATGGGTTACCGCAGCCGGGCGCACCTGGAAGCGACCTACGCCAATCTGATCGAGATGGGCTATTCGGCCAACGTCGTCCCTGGCAAGCGCGGGCCATTCGCCTCGACCTACGTCAACGACGACCAAGGCTTTTCCGTCGAGCTGTTCTACAACGAGCCCGAACTCGATTGCCTCCTGGGCTTCGAACCCGAGCGCACCTTTCGCGACATCGAGGTGGCTGGCGTGCCCTGGTGAGCGCGCCCGAGGCGCTTCGCTGGCCTCACGGGACCATGACGGGCAGCCCATGCGGCGACCCGCGCGCCGGATCCCACGGCCCGAAGACGCCGACGATCGTGTTTGCGACGAGCGCCGGCCGGCGTGCCATCAGTGCGCGCCCGGGCCCGTCAGCGTACAACCGGGTGAACTCGGCCCGCATCTCGTCCTCGGAGCGGTGCACGGTCAGCCAGACGGCGAGGTCCTCGCCGCTCGCGCTCGTGCTGGCATAGGGACCGCCCGCGCGCACGACGCCGTTCGCGTCCCAAAGCGCTACGACCTCGGCGCTCCAGGCCCAGTAGGCGGCGGCTTTGCCACGCACGATGACGACGGTGACGACGCGAAGGTGCATGAGCCGGGTTGTACGCTTCTCGGCCTGCCGCCGTCAACCAGGCCGTCGCTATGGCCTCTATCCATAGCGCTCACGTAGACATCCATAGACATTCGATGGCAGCGTGCCGTAATCTACGAGGTGATCGCTTGTGGGCGGCAATCGCCGCCCGGCGGGCGTGGACGGGCGCGGGCGGACTTCTCGCGCGATGGTTAGACTACTCCCCATGGAAACTCTCTACGTGCTCCTCGGCGTCATCATCGGCGTCCCGCTGCTGCTGTTCCTCCTGCTCGTCATGACGGGTGCCGTCGTCAACATCGGCGGCCAACAGGTCGGCCTGCTCGAACGGCGTTACGTCGGCCGGGGCCTCCCCGAAGGCCGCGTCATCGCCATGCGCGGCGAGGTCGGCATTCAGGCGCGCGTCCTGCCGCCTGGCCTCCACATCCTGATCCCGTTCCTTTATAAGACGCGCAAGACGCCGATGGTCGTGATCAACGAAGACGAAGTCGGCATCGTCGAATCGATCGACGGCCACGCGCTGGAGGCCGGCCGCATCTTCGCCCGGCGCGTCCCCTCCCACGATACCTTCCAGGACGGCGAGAGCTTCCTCAGCAACGACGGCCAGAAGGGCACCCAAGTCGATGTCCTCCCGCCGGGCCAATTCCGGATCAACACCTACCTTTTCCGCATCCGAGTCGAAAAAGCGCTGATCGTGGCGGCCAGCCAGGTCGGCATCGTCACCGCGCGGGATGGCCAGCCGATCGCGCCGGGCCGTCTCCTCGCCCGGCTCACGTCCGGCCATATCGCCTTCCAAGACGCCGAGTCCTTTCTCGCCAATCACGGACAGCGCGGACCGCAGATCGAACTCGTGCTCCCGGGCCGCTACCGCATCAACTCCGACTTTTTCGGGGTCGAGGTGCGGCCCGCGACGGTCGTGGCCGCGAACATGGTCGGCCTCGTCACCGCCAAAGACGGCCAGCCACTCCCCGGCGGCGAACTCGTCGCCGCCCACGTCGAAGGCCACACGGACTACCAGGACGCCTCCGCGTTCATCATCGCCAACGGCCAACGCGGCCCCCAGTTCGACCTGCTCAAACCGGGCACCTACTACATCAACCCGCTGATGTTCGATGTCGGGCTGGATGAGGTTGCGATCGTGCAGCGCGGCGAAGTCGCCGTCCTCGTCTCGAATGTTGGCGCCGAACCGCAGGTCCAGTCCGAAGACGAGCGGCTCGCGCCCGCCCAGGAGCGGTATGTCGTCCCGGCCGGGTTCCGCGGCATCCAGCGCGACGTGGCCGGACCGGGCGTCTACTACCTCAACCGCTGGGCCTACATCGCTTACGTCATCCCCACGACCAACCTCACCGTCGACTGGGCCGAGGAAGGCCTCATGCCCGACGGCGACAAACCCGACCCCACCGTCCTCGAGAGCAAGCGGGTCCAGCTTTTCAACCCGCTCGCCGTAATTAGCCGCGACGGCTTCGAGATGCGCGTGAGCGTCAAAGTCATCATCCGCGTCCGGCCGGATCAGGCGCCGCTTATGGTCGCCAAGATCGGCTCCGTCCAGAACCTCGTCGACCACGTCATCCACCCAATGATCGATTCCTCGTTCCGTAACCAAGCGTCGTCGACCGAGGCGATGGCGTTCATGCAGGACCGCGCCGTCGAGCAGGAGAAGGCGGAATCACGCGCCCGCGAAGAGCTGGAGAAGTACCACGTCGAGTGCGTCCGCGTGCTCATCTCGCAGATCATCCTTCCGCAAGAGCTGATGACGATTCACACGCGGCGCGTTATCGCGGCGCAGCAACAGGCGATGTTCATCGAGCAGCAGAAGAGCGAGCAGGAGCGCATCGCCACCGAGAACACGCGCGCCCAGGCCGATAAGCAGATCGACCTCGTCGCCGCCCAGGTCGGCGTGCAGATCGCCGAGCAAAACCGGCAGAAGACCGTCATCGAGGCCGAAGGCCAGGCCCGGGCCGTCGAACTCGCGGGTTCGGCGGAAGCGACGAAGATCCGCGCCGTCGGCGAAGCCACCGCCGAAGCCTACGACAAGCAGCAGGAGGCGGTCGGCCAAAGCAACCTCTTCGGCATCGAAGTCGTCAAGGCGATTTCGGCCGCCGGCCTGAAGATCACGCCGGACATCCTGGTCAGCGGCGGGGGCGGGGATTCCGCCAGCGGCAACATCTTTGCCGCCTTCATGGCGCAAATGTTGGCTGGCCAGCGCCCGCCAACGACGCCAACGCCGTAGACCGACGCCCGCCGCGTCAGCTTCCTGAACGCCAGAGTGGGCCGGGCGTCCTTCCAACGAAGGATGCCCGGCCCGCGCCATTTCCTCGCCCGCCGGGAACTATGACAGCAGCGTCACCAGTCCCGCCAAGCCATCAACCCGAATGCGGGCTCCGTCGGCGATCTGGGCCGTCGCGTCGCCGGCGCCCACGACAGCCGGGATGCCGTACTCCCGCGCCACGATCGCCGGGTGCGAGAGGATGCCGCCGCGGTCGGTCACGACAGCGCCCAGCAGCGGCAGCACGACGTTGTACGCCGGGGTCGTCATGCTGGCCACCAGGATGTCGCCGGGCTCGAGCCGCTCGAAGTCGCCTTCGCCCCTGATCAGACGAGCGCGGCCTTCGTAGACGCCCGCGCTCGCCCCCACGCCCCGCAGCTCCCGGCTCGGCGGCGAGACCTCGTCAGCGGTGTCCTCCAGGCTCATCGCCGCAAACAAGGCGCCCATGATCCGCTCCATGGCAGGCGGCAGTTCGCCGTCGGGCGGCGGGGCGTCCTCGCCCAGCCGTCGCGGAGGCGCGGGCGCGGGCGTGCGGCGCAGAGAACCACGAGCCGCCAACTCCGCCTGCGTCGGCCGTCCGCCCTGTCCGGTGAGGAGCGCCGCAAGCTCCCCTCCGCTGGCGTCGAAGATGTCGTCCACTTCGGCAATCTCGCCCCGTGCGGCCAGGCGCCGCCCGGCCTCCAGCAAGCCGCGCCGCACGAGGCCAATGGGCTGCTGGGTGGTCGGGCCGCTGTCGTCGTCGCGGAGGCCGTAGCCAAGGATGGCGTCGTCGATGATGGTTTCGAGGGCCGCGCGATCGTCCGGGCCAGCGGCCGCGCGAAGCTCAGCCAACAGACCCAAATCGCGCGGCGGCGGCATAGCGCCGGCCCGGATGGTCGCGAGAAAGAGCCCCGGAAGCTCGGCCATCGTCTGGTGGGTGAAATCGAAGCCAGTAAACACCTGCCACCCGTGCTCGTCGAGGTAGGCGTCGATCGCATCCCGGACGGGCTGGGATGAACCGCGCAGGGCGGCGAGCGCGGCCTCGGGATCGCCACCACTCGACGAGATGCGCGCGGCCTCCGGGTCGGCGGCGATCGCGTCCCTGATACGCCCGACCGCCGCGGCGGGCGCCACCGAAGCCGGAGAAGCGCCGGCGAGGGCGCGAATCGTGCGCTCCGGCGGCCAGCCTGCGAGGCGGCCCGCCTCCATCAGCAACAGGCCGACGCTGACCCAATGCGCGACCGCATCGAGGAAGTGGCGCGTCGCCGCATCGCGGAGAAGCCCGAGCGCGCCGGCCAGATGGGCGGCGAGGGCCTCGTCGCTCAGGCCGGCCGGGTCGACCGCTTGAATGGCGCGGTTTCGCGCGACGAAGACGGCGCGGGCCGAGGATGACCACTCGTCCGCGATGGCGCGCCAGGGCCGGGTCGTTAGGGCGAGTTCGGCCGCCGCGATGCGGTCCGGAAACTCCTCGTCCGCGACTGGCGTCAACGTCCCAAAGAACCAGCCATGCAGATTGGCGGTCTCGAAGCGCGCGAACGGGATCCCGAACCGCGCGAATGCGTCGCTCGTTCCGGCGGCGAAGGCGCCACTGGCCATTTCGAGCCAGAGCGCGCTGAACGGGCGTTCCTGGTGGGCGGCATCGCGCTCCCACAAGCCCGGGCCGGGGGGTGCCCAGATGACTTCGACGGGGTTGGCTGTGCTCATCGTGTTGGTTCCTCGCAGAGTTGATGGATTGCCCAGGCCACGGCCGCCGCCGCCTCTTCGCCCGAAGCGCCCAGGTACTCCTGGAAAAACCCGAGCGTTTCCGAGGTGCACAGCACCGTGACCACTGAGACCAGCTTTTCGAAGGCGTCCGGGCTGAGCCGGGACCGCATGCCCGTGAGGGCCTCTCCGACCATCCGCTTTCGGTCGGCCACCTGTTCCCGGCGGATGGCAATGCCTTCGGCCGAGCGGAACGCCGGCGCCATGAGCGCCTGCCGGCCGCTGAGATGCGGGGCCACCTTTGCTACATGTTCTGCGAGCTCGGCGGCCGAGGTTGGGTCCGGCAAGGGGCTGAGGCCCGTCCGTGCGTCGAGGTGGTCGCTGATCGCACGGATCAGCGTCGCCTTGTCGGAGAAGTGGTGGTAGACGGTTGGGACCGAGACGCCGGCTTCGCGGGCCACCGCCGGGATCGAAAGGGCGCCCGGTCGCCGCTCGAGCAGGGCCACGGCTGCATCGAGGATGCGCTGCGCGGTGGCCGCTGCTTGGGCCTGGCGCAGCGGACTTCGGTAGCCGCCTTCGGTTCGCATGTTCATTAAACGAATCGTATTGCCAATGTGGGACGACGTCAAGGACATGCGCATGTCGAACCGTCCGTTAAACTTCGCCTGCTAGAGGCCGCCGATGCGGCGCAAGGAGTGAGCAACATGGATCCTTGGATCGTGGGTAGCGAACCCAGCACGCGGTATCCCGTTTGGACGCGGGCGAACGTGGGGGAAGTCTTCCCCGACCCGGTGGCGCCGCTCTCGTTCACGTTATTCATGGAGGAGTCGGTCGAGGGCGCCTGGCGCGATGCCCTCGTCCGCATGGGCGCGTTCACCCACGACGAGTTCGCCGATGGCAGAATGGAAGCGCTCGGCATCCATGGCGGCTACTGCTACCTCAACGCCTCCGTCACGCGCATCCTTGGCGAGCGCTCGCCTGGGCTTTCCGCTCAACTGATGGACGATATCTTCTTCGGGGCGCAGCCCGGCATCCCGCCCTATGTCGAAGCGCCCGGCGACCGCAACCCGGAGCGCGAGGCCGCCGTCGGCAAGACCTTCGAATGGGTGATGACCACGCCCACGCTCGAAGAGCCCGCGAAGGACGCCGCGATCCAGGACGCGCTCCACCGCGCCCGGCCGAACATCGAAGCCATGTCCAACGAGGCCATCTGGGCCTACGCCAAGGAGATCCTCGCCAAACACTTCCGCAAGCTCTTCAGCGAGCACATTTTCATCACGTTCCTGAGCCCGGTCCCGGTCGGCGTCTTGACGCAGATTTGCGCCGCCGTGGGCCGCCCGACCGACGTGATGCGGGTGATCTCCGGGGTCGGCGATGTCGAATCGGCCGCGCCGTCGATGTTGATGTGGAAGCTCAGCCGCCGAGTGGCCGCCGACCCGGCACTGATGGCCGCGTTCGACCAAGGCGTGGCCGGGCTGCCCGGCCGTCTTAGGGCGAGCACGGCGCCCGGCGCCGCAGCGTTCCTGACCGACTTCGCCGACTTCATCGACAAGTTCGGCTGCCGCGGCCCCAATGAGTGGGAATCGCGCAACGACACTTGGGAGACGAGGCCGGAACTCGTGCTCGCCGCCATCGACCGGATGCGTCTTGCGCCAGATTCTTCGGCCCCGCTGGCCAAGAACGAGCACATGGCCGAAGACCGGGTCAAAGCCGTGCTCGAAATCTCTGAACTGCTGGCCGGCGACCCGGCCACCCAGGGCATGTTCCTCGCGGCCGCCCGCGCCGCCGTCATCTTCCAGGCCGGCCGCGAGCGGACGAAGACGAACTGCGTCAAGCTGATCCATGAAGCCCGGATTGGGCTGCACACCATCGGCCATCGCCTGGTCGCCGCTGGCCGCTGCGACGATTTTCGCGATTACGCGCTGCTGAAAGCCGACGAGTTCGATGCCTGGCTCGCCAACCCGGCCCCGATGCGGGCAGAGTTGGCACGCCGCCGCGCCCTTTTCGACGAGTATATGTCCGTCCAGGAGCCTTTCGTCTTCGCTGGCACGATCCCGGACCCACGCACATGGCCCAAGAAGGCAGCCTCGACGGTCGTCCCCGCCAAGGTCGGCGACGTCCTGACTGGCATGCCCGGTTGCCCCGGGAAGGTGACGGGCACCGCGCGCGTCGTGCTCGACCCCGCCGACCCCACGGCGTTGGGGCCTGGCGAGATCCTGGTCGCCCCGATCACCGACCCATCCTGGACGCCGCTGTTCGTGCCGGCGGCGGCCGTCGTCGTCGATGTCGGCGCCGCCCAAAGCCACGCCATGATCGTCAGCCGCGAACTGGGCATCCCCTGCGTGCCCTCGGTCACCCACGCGACAAAGCGCATCCCCGACGGCGCGACCATCGAAGTCGACGGGGACGCCGGGACCGTCACCATCCTGGCGCTGCCGTAGCCCTCCGCCTACCCCGCGCGAAGAGGCTCGTGCAAACTGGAAGGGAAGACCGCATGTCCAAGTTTCGCTGGATCGAAGATCAGCCAGTCAGTGAAAAGGCGCCATTTCTGACGCGCGCCAACGTGGGGGAAGTCATCCCGGAGCCCCCGAGCCCGCTCGGCTGGGATCTCGTTTGGGCGAAAGGCGGCGCCGTCCGCGGCTGGCGCGATTGCGCCGTCAATCGCTTCGGGATCGGCGATGACGAGATGGACGCGGACCCCGACCGCTGCGAATTCATCGGCCTGCAGGGCGGCTACGGCTACCTCAGCGCCACCTGGATCCGCGTTTGGGGCGAACGGACGCCCGGCCTCAGCGCCGCCGCGATCGACGCCGTCTACTTCGGCGACCATCCGGACGTGCTGCCGTATGTCGCGGAGCCGTGGCACGAGAACCCAGCCACGACCGAGCGAATGACACGCTGGCTCGGGAACGTGATGGGCACCATGGACCAATCTGAGCTTGAAGCGGACCGGCTGAGGGCGCGCGCAATCGCCGCGGCTCGCCCGAATCTGGCGGCCATGAGCGATGCCGACCTCCTGGCACGCGCAGTTAGCCTTCGGCCCGTGTGCCGAAGCATGTTTGACCAGCACATCAACCAGAGCGGCTCGGCGGCGCTTGGCCCGGGGACGATTTCGGCGATCTGCGCGGCGATTGGACGGCCGGAAGCGGCGATGCGGCTGATCGTGGGCTTCGGCGGCGTCGATTCGGCGGCGCCGTCGTACGCGATGTGGGAGTTGGGCCGAAAGGCGCGCGCCTCAAAAGCGCTGACGACGTTGTTCGACCAAGGCTACGCTGGCTTGAACGCTGCCCTGCGCGCCAGCGCTGATCCCGATGCGCAGGCATTCTGTCACGAACTCGACGCATTCATCACAGAGTTCGGTTCGCGGGGACCGAACGAGTGGGACCTCGTTTCGCCGACATGGGAGACGCAGCCCGATATCGCCCTGGCCGCGATCGACCGGATGCGGCTCGCTCCAGCATCAGCGGCGCCACAGGGCAACACGTCCAGCCGCGAAGCGGACCGGGCCGCCATCACCGCCGAAATCGAGGCGCTGCTCGCCGGCGATCCCGATACCCTGGCTACCTTCCGCGCCGGCCTCGCCAGCTCCCGGACCTACGTCCCGGGCCGCGAACGTTCGAAGACCAACATCATCCGCGTGCTCGAAGAACAGCGCGTCGCCGTCTGGGAGATTGGTCGCCGCGCCGTCGCGCGCGGCGAAATCGAGCAAGCCAACGACATCTGCTTCCTCTTCGAAGACGAGCTGGAGCACTACATCGCCGGGACCCTAACCGGGATCGGCCCCACGGTGCGCGAGCGCCGCGCGTACCACGATTGGCTGCTCACCCTCGAACCACCCTTCATCATCAACGGGACGCCACCGCCGAACACAACCTGGCGCAAGCGCGCGGACGCTCCCGTGGACGCTGTCACCCTCGGGCAAACGCTGACGGGGATGCCCGGCTGCCCAGGGACGGCCCGCGGCCGCGCCCGCGTCGTGCTCGACCCCTCGGACCCGACGCTGCTGGAAGCGGGCGACATCCTGATCGCGCCCATGACGGACCCGGCCTGGACGCCGCTGTTCGTGCCCGCCGCCGCGGTGGTCGTCGATGTCGGCGCGACGCTGAGCCACGCCATCATCGTCAGCCGCGAACTCGGCATCCCCTGCGTGGTCTCGGTCACCGGGGCATCGCGGCGCATCCCAGACGGCGCGCTGGTCGAGGTCAACGGCGATGCTGGGACGGTCACGATTCTGGAGCTGCCCTGACCGTGCCGACCCAGCTTTTCGCGTTCACCGACACGATCCCCGGGCCAAGCGACCGCGCCGCGCTGCTCGGCGGCAAGGGCGCCGGGTTAGTGGAGATGTCGCAGGCGCTCCGGTTGCCCGTGCCGCCGGGCTTCATCATCCCGACCAGCGTCTGTCTCGAATATCTCGCCTCCGGCTGGCCCGCTGGCCTCGATGAGGCGATCACCGAGCAACTTGCCCGCCTGGGCGACCAGCTTGGGCGCCGGCTCGGCGACGCCGCGGCCCCGCTGCTCGTCTCCGTCCGCTCCGGGGCTCCGGTCTCGATGCCTGGCATGATGGATACGGTCCTCAACGTCGGCATGACCGGCGCCGTCCGGGAGGCGCTGGCCGCGGCGACCGGCAACCCTCGATTCGCGGCCGACACCTGGTCGCGCTTCCTCCGCATGTACGCGACCACCGTGCTCAATGTCCAGTCCGCAGCGTTCGCGCCGCCCCCGAGCCGCACCGCCGATGCGATCGAGCTGCTTGCCGACGGCGATTTCACCCTCCGGGCAGCCACGAGCGCTGGCGTCGCCATCCCCCTCGACCCAACAGCCCAGGTCCGCGGCGCGGTCGAAGCGGTCTTCCGTTCTTGGCATTCCGAGCGCGCCAGGGCCTACCGGGCCCGCGAGCGCATCTCCGAGGAGCTCGGCACCGCCGTCGTCATCCAAGCCATGGTCTTCGGCAATCTCGACGACCGTTCTGGCTCCGGCGTCGTCTTCACCCGAGACCCTTCGACCGGCGAAAACGTCCCCTTCGGCGACTACCTCGCGCGCGCCCAGGGCGAGGACGTCGTCGCGGGCACGCACGCCGTCCACGGGCTCGGCCTCCTGCGCGACCAGCTCCCGGAGGTTGATGCGCAACTCAGAGCCATCCTCGGCCGCCTCGAACACCACTACCGCGACATGTGCGACGTCGAGTTTACGGTCAGCGAAGGCCGCCTCTTCATCCTGCAGACGCGCGTGGGCAAGCGCAGCCCTCTCGCCGCCGTGAGGATCGCCGTCGATATGGCCGAAGACCCGGACTTCCCGCTGACGGTCGATGAAGCCATCGCGCGCGTCGGCGCCGAGACCGTGCGACAGGCGGCTGCCGGTATCACCGTCGCGGCAGGGTCGATGCCGGCTGGCGAAGGCCTCGCCGCCTCGCCGGGCGTCGGCTGCGGCGTTCTCTGTTGCGACCCGGGCCGCGCCTACGAACTGTCGCAGGCGGGCACGCCGGTCGTCCTCGTGCGCCGCGAAACGTCGCCGGAGGACGTACACGGCATGATGGGCGCGGCCGCGATCGTAACGACCCTCGGCGGCGTCGCCAGCCATGCCGCGGTCGTCGCGCGCGGCTGGAACATCCCGGCAATCACAAGCCTGCGCGATGCCGAAGTCTCGGACGCGGGCCTCACGCTGCCTGACGGCTTCATGGCCGAAGGAGAACTCGTCACCGTCGACGGCGGCGCCGGGCGCTTGTACCGCGGGGATTGCCGCGGTGAAGGCGCAAGCGATTCGCCGCAACTCCGGACCTTCCGCCGCTGGCTCGCCGAGAGCGGCGGCGCGAGCGCGGCCCAGTCCGCCGGCGCCACAAGCGCGGTTGCGGTCGACCTCTACACCGTCGGGCGGGTCATCCAGCTGAAGGGCTTGTGCGGCCCAGAGCGTGCGGCGGCCATCCTGGGTGTCGCCACGGAAGCAGTTGAAGCCGTGATCGAGGCCAACGCGGCCTCGTTCAAAGCCACTCCTCGCGGCCTCGCCCTGACGCCTGAGGCGCGCGCGTGGGTGCTCGCTCAGGTCGTGGTCGAGCGGGACACCGGCGACCAAGCGGCGCTTCAGCCGTGTTACGCGCAGTTCACCGCGCTCGACCGTCGCTTCAAGCAACTCGTGACGGCCTGGCAGACGAGCGACCCGGCCGCGCCTGAACGCCATCCCGGCGCCGCCACCGCGCTCGCCGGGCTGCACGACGCGCTCCAGCCGGTGCTCGCCGCAGCCGCGGCCGCCTTCCCGCGCCTGGCGAGCTACCCTGTGCGGTTGGCCGCCGCGCTGGCCGCGTTCGCCGCCGGCGACGGCACGATGCTGGCCTCGCCGCTGAAGGACAGCTATCACACCGTGTGGTTCGAATACCACGAAGAGCTGATCGCGCTCTCCGGCCGCGACCGCGCCACCGAAGAAGCGGCCGGGCACTGATCCTCGCGATGCCATAATGCCAGGCCGGTTGGAAGCGCTCCCCTATGCCAGCGCTCTGGTCGAAACCCCAAGACAGCGAAGACCAGAATGCCCGCCAGGAGGATGGCGGAGAGATTGGTGACGAAGAGCAGCGCAGCTCCGCCCCAGACGCCCCGGTCGTTCAGCGCAATTCCGATCCCCACGGTGCAGAGGGGCGGCATGAGCGCGGTGGCGATCGCGACGCCCGGGAGCGTATCTGACTGCTGATGCCGGGCGAGGGCGTAGGCGCCCACGGCGCCCCCGGCCAAGGCGATCCCAAGGTCGAACGGATTGGGGCTGGTCCGGGCTTGAGCCTCCGACGGGAGCGTGACGAGCGCATCGAACGGCAATGCCTGAGCGAGCCATGTGAGGGCAGCAGAAAGACAGATCGCGACCGCGATTCCCTCGACAAGAGCGATGGCCGGGGACAAGAGCAGCGATGCATGTCCGCGGACCGAGCCGAGAGCCAGCCCCATGATGGGAGTGAGCATCGGGGCGACCAGCATCGCCCCGATGACAACGGCCCCCGAATCGGCAATCAGGCCGAGCGTGGCGATTGCGCACGAAAACACGACGCGGACATGGAACCGGCTATCGGGTTTCGCCTCAGTTTCCAGGTGGTCCGCGAACGCCGCGTTGGCGTCGAGGTTTTGGCGGAATCCTGCCAATCGAACTCCTTCGGCGACGTCACTCAGGTCAGATCAGTCGTCCCTCGGTCGTGTCGCCCCTCCAGCCCCGCTGGTTGCCAGACCACTTACCACCATCTGGTCGGGCACACTGTGAGTCAACTCTCGACGCGCGGTTTCGGAGACGTGGCGCGGACGGCCCGAGCGCGCTTGGCGTGGGAGCAACCTCGATTCCAAGGCTGCGGCGCCCCGCTCCTCCCGAACCCACCCGCCCAGGTGCGCAACGTCGGCGCAGAGGCGGCAGCGCCCGGCCCGAGTTTCGAGACATCGTCGCTCGTGGTAACCTGCGAAACAGTTGGTTTGGCGTTCGCGACTCGGCGCATGCTGGATTAGGATTGGGGGAGGCCGCACGGGGCCGTGGCATGCCCTTGGCCCGGTGGCCCGAAGCTATGGCAACGAACACTCTGCCCAAGAACGATGGACGCGCCAGCGGGATCTCAGCGCGGGCGCAGAACGCCGTGCAGCGCTTCGTCCATGCCGAGGCATCGAGCGGAGTCCTGCTTGTCATGGCCGCGGTGGCCGCCTTGGTGTGGGCCAACTCTCCCTGGAGCGATAGCTACCGCCATCTCTGGGAAGCCACCCTCACCTTCGACCTCAGCTTCGTGACGGTCGTGGAGGATTTGCGTCATCTCGTCAACGACGGGGCGATGACGCTCTTCTTCTTCGTCGTAGGTCTTGAGATCAAGCGCGAACTGCTCCGGGGAGAGTTGGCATCCATCCGGAAGGCGACCCTCCCCATCGCCGCCGCCATCGGGGGGATGGTTCTGCCGGCCGTCATCTACCTGGCCTGGAACGCGGGCGGCCCTGGCGTTCCTGGTTGGGGAATTCCGATGGCGACTGACATCGCCTTCGCGATGGGCCTGCTCGCATTGGCGGCGCCACGCATTCCGAACGCGCTCAAGGTCTTTCTGCTCGCGCTCGCGATTGTCGACGACCTCGGAGCGATCCTGGTGATCGCGGTCTTTTACACGGACCGCCTGTTGCTTGAGCCGCTCCTTTGGGGCGGACTTGTTCTCGGGGTCATCGTGGCAATACGGGCGGCCGGCGTGCGGAGCGTTCTCTACTATGTGCCCCTTGGGCTCCTGTTTTGGCTGGCCGTCTTGGAGTCGGGCATCCACGCGACGCTGGCCGGCGTTGTCCTCGCGGTTCTCACTCCGGCCGGTCCAGTCAAGAGCAGAGACG
>CAMAUF010000009.1 GCA_945861295.1 bacterium
ACGACCTGTTCCTCGACGGCGACCCCGTGGACCACTCGGTGTTGTTCACGTACCTCACGGGGCGACCGAACACACGCTACCTCACGCCCCGCGGAGCCTTCGATCTCGAGGACTTCTACGTCCGCATAGATGCCCCGACCAGCGCGGGCGCGGGGCGTTCTGCGTCCGAAGGTGGCCCGAGCTACCCGCAGCCGCTCAAGGTCGGCTCCTGCCCCTGGCAGTCCGAAAGGAGATCACAATGAACGACGAGCTTTCGTCCTGGTCGATGACCAAGCGCCTTATGCCCTTCGTTTTGCGCGAGCGTCAGGCGCTGGCGGTCTGTTCGAGTGGGGCGCTCGTCAGCGGCGCGCTCGCCCAGACCGATCCGCTGGTCCTCGCCTACGTCGTGGACCACGTCACCTCGGCAACGACCCCAGGCTCCACCTCGGCCATCGCCATCATGGTCACCGCCGGCGTCATTCTTCTGTGCAAGCAAATCGCCACGGCAATCGTGCAGTTCCTTCAGTCGTACAGCGGCGAGCGCATCAAAACCTCCGTGGCCGGCCGGCCGGGCGGAGACGGGACTGGCGCAGTGCGGCGCGCCGACCGCCCAACTGCTCGACGGCATCAACGCTACATGGAGGGCAGACTTCCTTGCGGGCGACAAGCTCGTTGCGTAGGATCCGTCGGCTAGGGCGCCTGGTCGCTCCGCGCTCTTGATACGTGAAGACACCATGATGCCTTGGTTCGTGCGGGAACGCCTGGCACTCTTGTGGACCATACGGGGATAAAATGGACTTACCGCGATTCCTTTTTTGGCCGAGGCCGCAGGCGGCGGGAACTCCGAATTGCCGCCGTTTTCTCCACCGTGGGCCGAGCAGCTCACGGGCCGCAAGAGTTATCGGAGCATCATTCCTGGCGCGGCCCTCACGATCAGGCCATTACATCAACGTGTCACGGGCGCTCGATGTCATGAGCCTCCCGCACGACCTCACGACGCGGATCAGCGGAGAAAGGAGCGCCGCCACGCGTTCCTGCTCGGAGTTCATGTCGGCCGTCCGGTCTTCTGCGCGGTGGCATGCACCAGCGTGGCTAGCCGGTTGATCACGGCGGGATCGACGACTTTCTCTGGGAGGCCCTGGGCGAGCCGAGACTCGCGCGCGAGCCTGCAGGCGAGCGCCTGGAACGGACGCCCAGTCGATCGGGCGGCGGTGCTGTCCGATGGGGAGTGGCTCGCAGTGATCATGACCCGAGCCTATGGTCCGGGCCGGGAGGACAAAAGGCGGACGATGATTCAGGCCGGACCTGCAGGCCTGTTGACAGCGACTCCTTCGCGCACCGCGAGCCTGGCCTCACGCAGCCCCGTCATCGCCCTGTCCAAGACCAAGACCTCCGGCTACGCTCCTCAAAGTGGCCGCAGGCCCGAGGGTCGGGACGGCCACGGCCAGGAGGAAGGAATCGCGATTCATGAACGTCCCGGAGCCGGGAGGCCGGCGGACCGCCGGTCGTCGACCCTGTTCCACTGTCCCGCCTGGAACCAATAGGCCGTGTCGAACGGCATCGGTGCACTGTACAGAGTTGCAGGCTGCCCCGCCAGCGGTTAAGGAACTGGTTGATACATCGTGGGGTCTAATGCCGCCAGATCGGGCGCACGCGGCCATAATCGAACACGTTCCGGCCTTTACGCACCGCCGGCATGATGTCGATGTGATCCACGAGCGCACCCACAACCGCCCTCCGCCAATCGAGCGAACCCCGCTCCCACGCCTCTCTGAGCGCTCCGCCGTGCCCGAGAAAGCTGCTCACGACGCCGTTCCCGTCCCGCCGCGCCAGCTTCTCGCGGTTTGCTTCAAGGCGCCGCGCAAGCGTCCCCCTCGCCGGCAGGAACTCTTGCCGGCTGATCAGACGCTCGACGTAATGGTCGTTCGCCAATGCCTCAAGGGCGGCCTCATCGCGAGCGATCGCCTCGCTCAGCCCGTCGTCCTGAATGCCCTTCGTCGCGAGTTTCGCTGTCAACGATGCGTCGTCCACCGCGGCGAAGAGCATCTCGCGGATCAGCTCCTCGACCGGCTCCGCCACGCTGGCGATCTTGCCGCACGGGGGGCGGCCAGGTTGAGGTGCGCAGACGTATTTGCGGACGCCGTTCATCTTCGGCCGCGCGACCAGCTTGAGGCCGCACACGCCACAACGCAGATATCCGCTCAGTTCGTACTTCCGCGCCGTGTTCTGGACGAGCCGCCGTGCGGGGTCTGTGAGTATCGCGCGAAGGTGTGCCCACTCGTCGGGTGGCAAAATCGCAGGCCATTTGCCCGGGTAGAACTGCCCCTCCTTCTCGCGCTGGCCCGAGATGATCGGTGAAGTGAGCATGCGTTTGAGCACGCTCGGCTGGAACGGGTTGCCAAGCGTCGTCTCGACGCCTCGACGTTGCCAGTCGTAACAAAGCGCGCGGAGACTCTCGCCCGCGAGAAGCCGGTCTCGCGCTTCTCGGATCAGCGCTGCCTCCTCTGGGATCACCTGATTGTGGTCGCGGCTGTAACCGAACCCCCGCTTGCCCGGCACTGGAGGATCGCCCTGTAGGGCAATTTCATGCACCTTGCGCCGGATGCGTGCGCTGGTGTTCGCGGACTCCATACGCGCCTGGGCCACCAGCAGTTCGGCCACGAACTGGCCGTAGGTCTCGCGAGTGTCGATTGGCTCCATGACCGAGGCGATAAACGCCTTGTGCGGCTCGCACGCCTCCATCACGCGCACGAGGTCGCGCTGCTGGCGGCTCAGCCGGTCGAGCTTCCAGACGACGATGCCGACGAGGTCTCCCGAACGGAGCGCGGTTAGCATCCGTTCAAACGCTGGGCGTTTGACCCTGGTCAGGAACGCGGACGTGTCGACATCTTCGAACACCTCTATGACCTGCCAGCCCTTCCGCTCTGCGAATGCGCGACAATCGTCCAACTGACGGGCTGTAGCGGTCTGCTGGCCGTCCCTGTCTTCGGAAATGCGGGCGTAGATGCCAACGGAGGGCGGTGTTGTGTTCATGCCGTAAAAGGTAACATTGACTCACGTTGGGCTCGCCGAGGGTCTTGACCTCGCTGCCGCCGTGTTCGGCGAGGGCGACGCGGGTCATCCGTTCATGCTCGCGGAGCACATCGCGGCCTTTGGCGTCCCCAAGGCGGGACATCATCGCGGTGTGCCCCTCGAGATCGGTGAACAGGATGGTGCGAATGGACGAGGTCGAGGCCGAAGCTGGGTGCGCTCGCTCGTGCGCTGGCGAATGTGCGAGCACGAACGCCCGCAACTGCTGACGGAAGAAAGTATTCGGGAGGCCGTCCGCGTCCGGCTCAGTAACCACCAGCGAGGCGCCTGCTATGCCGGCGGCGATTTCACGGACGTTCGCCTCGCGGACGAACGGATTGCCGCCCTTCTCCCAGAGCACCAAGGCCGGGGCGGCCACACGGGGCAGGAAGCTGCTGGCGTCGAGCTCCGCCATTGCCGAGACGACCCGGGCAAATGCGACTTGGTCCGTGGCCGCCCGCCGGATTTGGTCTACCCAAGGCTCGGTGGCCGGGCCTTCTTTCCAGCCAACCGTCATCCGCCCGAGCGTCTGGGCGAAGGTGTCGCTGTCCGCGTCCGCCAGTGCCATCACTCCCTTGGCACGGGTTGGGTCGTTGAGGTCGGACCCCCGGATCCATCCGTCGTGCAGGATCAAGCCTCGGACCCGTTCCGGGTGGGCCACCGCATAGGCGACTGCGATACTCGCGCCAACGTTGTTCCCGAGGAGGACCATTTGGTCGAGGCGCTCAGCCCTGACGACGGCCTCGACATCCAGCACGAACGCTCGGAGCGACATCTCGGAGGCGTCTCGATCCGACGACCCCGTCCCTCGCGGGTCCAGCCCGACCATCCTGAAGCCCTCGAATGTCTCATCGACGTAGGCCCTCACGGCTGGAATCTCAGTGAAGACGCCGGCGATGTCAGAGAAGGGGTACGTTAGCCAGAGAATCGGCGGGCCGGCGCCTGCGACCGCGTACGCGATGGAGACGCCGTCAGAGCTGCGGGCGTATTTGAACTCCGGCGCGTGCACTGCCGTCCCTCCGTGTGGCCTCGCCGGCAGTATGCCACGAGCCTCGCCGGGGCGCAGATCTCGGCTCCTCGAACTCGTCCGGGATAGTGGCCCAGATTTCGACTCGGCTCGGGAGTTCAGCCTCGACGGGCGGCTCGCGGGCATGTGGGGCGTTGTCCGTCTGGGATTCTTTGACGGAACAGTGTCGATGGCGCCTCGAGCCAAAGGCGGTCGCCCGTTCGCCTCACGCCCGCCGCGGCCGGTCCAACTCTTCGGTGTCGATGATCAGGGTCACCGGGCCATCGTTGACGAGCGTCACAACCATGTGCGCGCCGAACACGCCCCGTTCGCAGCGGAGGCCGAGCGCGCCGACCGCCTCGCAGAAGCGCTCGTAGAGCGCTCGGGCCGCTTCCGGTGGCGCGGCGTCGGCGAACGAGGGACGACGCCCGCGGCGTACGTCCCCGTACAGGGTGAACTGGCTGACGGCGAGGACGGCGCCGCCCACCTCGGCGAGCGCGAGGTTCATCTTGGCGTCGCCATCCTCGAAGACGCGGAGGGCGCAGATTTTCGCGGCCAATCGGTCCGCGGTCGCGGGGTCGTCGCTATGGGTCACGCCGAGGAGGACGAGGAAGCCGCAGTCAATCGCGCCCACCGTCTCGCCGTCGACCGCTACCGATGCCCGGGAAACACGTTGGACGACGGCGCGCACGCGTTACGTCGATGCCGCGGGGGTGCTGGCGGCCGGGGCCGGCGTGCTCGCCGGGGCAGACTCGGACTTGGCGGGAGCATCGCTCTTCGCGGCCTCTGGCAGGCTCGTCGTCGGCTTGGCCTCGTCGGTGGTGTCCGATTTGCCGCGGCTATCGTTGACGTACCAACCGCTGCCTTTGAAGACGACTGTGGGCACCGTCAGCAGCCGCTTCGCGATACCCTTGCCGCATTCCTGGCACCCGTGTTCCATCGGCGCGGAGAAACTCTCGCGAAGTTCGTAGGTTTGCTTGCATGCGCTGCATTTGTAGTCGTACGTCGGCACGATGACCTCGCCTAGAGGCTCAAGGATGAGCCGGGGGTAGATGCATCTTGGCGACCTTAGCACTCGCCTGTCAAGAGTGCTAAGCCTTTCTCTCTCCTCTCGACCGCTCGGCTCATGGCAACTCCTGGCGGCGCGCGGTAGAGTGCGCCACATCAGCGCTTGGAGGCTTGCTATGAGTTCGGTCCGCATCGGTTCCGGGGAATACACATACGACGCACTCGCCGCCTGGGAGCAGTTGCCCGAGGGCATCACCCTGCGCGAGACGCCCGGCGTGGCGGTCAACAGCCGCGACGAACTCGTCGCGCTGACGCGCAACACGGACCACCCGATCATGATCTTCAGCCACGATGGCGCGCTCCTGCGCACATTCGGCCAGGGAGTGTTCGACGCGCGCACCCACGGCCTCTTCGTCGGGCCAGACGACGCTATCTGGGCGACCGACGACGGTACCCATTCAGTGACCAAGTGGACGCAGGATGGCCAGCTCCTCCTCACCATCGGGACGCCGAACACCCCGAAAAGGCGCTGGAGCAACGAGCCCTTCAACCGGCCGACCCACGCCGCTGTCTCGCCCAAGACGGGCTTCGTCTACATCAGCGACGGCTACGGCAACAACGCCGTGCACAAGTTCACGCCCGAAGGCGAGCACGTCCTTTCCTGGGGCGGGCCGGGCGTGGACCCTGGCCAGTTCATCCGGCCGCACAACGTTGCGATCGACAAGGACGACAACGTCTTCATCGCCGACCGTGAGTGCCACCGCATCCAGGTCTTCGACGCCAACGGAAAGTTCCAGCACGAGCACCACAACGTCCACCGGCCGGACGGCATGTGCCTCGGGCCGGACGGCAACATCTACGTCGGCGAACTCAACCAGATCGACGGCCTCCTCGAAGGCTGCCCCGGCATGGGCCACCGCGTCAGCATCCTCAGTCCTTCCGGCGCGCTGCTCGCCCGTTTCGGGGCCGAGGAGGAGGGTGAAGGGCCGGGCCAGTTCATCGCGCCGCACGGGATCACCGTCGATTCGCGGGGCGACATCTATGTGGGCGAGGTCTCGTTCAGTATTCGCGGCCGGCTGATGGACCCGCCGCGAGAATTGAAGAGCCTCAAGAAGCTCGTGAGGGTGACGCCGCTGGCGTAGGTTGGTGCGTTGATGCTGCGTGACTGGTTCGCGACGTAGGCCGGATTCTGGCTCGGAGTGGCCGGCCTCGCGTTGGGCGCGACGGGGATCGCGATGGCGTGGCAGCTCCGCAAGACGCGCTCGGCCGTCGAAGCGGCGAGCGCGGCGATCCGACGTGCGCAACGCGGGTCCAGCCGCAATCAGCTTCTTGTCCTGCTCGAGCGTCTCATCAACATCGAGGGCGAACTGCGAACGGCTGTCTCCGCGAAGGATGAGGAGGCTGCGGGGACGGCCCTCAGGAGTTGGCGCCTCTGCGCATCCGAGACGCATTCGATCATTCACGATCTTAAGCCTGATTGGGGCGACCTATTTCAGCTGTTGGGCCAAAGCCTACGGGCGTCCGGCGCGATGCGGCCCGCTCAGCGTGAAGGCGCCGACGTGCCCCGACGCTACACCTCCGTCTTAGTCGCAATCCAGCACGCGACGACCGAGATCTCTGGCCGCGCCACGGAACTGAGGGCGTATACTGAGGGTACCGATGGAAATGTCAGCTAAGCTTCGGCGGTTAATCGACTCGCTCACCGACAGCACCCTCCGCGGCGCCGTGACGTGGAAGGCGACAGGCGAACTCGACTGGTATCTCTACGACGGCGGTTCAGGCGCCGTTGTCGTCGGCTCGATGCATAACGACGGTCAGTGGCCTCATGGGATCCGGGTCTTGGATGAGGACGGCGTCGAAGTGACCTCATTCGCGGAGAACTGGGTTGACGACGGTCACGAGGGATATCAGTCAACCGAAGTGACCAACGTGTATCACGCCGCCAAAGATGCTGAGGTGAGGTTCGCGGGGGTCATTGATTCGCTCCTCGCTGGCCTCGAGCGTGTCCCTGCCCATGCCTGAGCCGCTGCGCGTCGGCCTCATTGGCGCGGGTGGCATGGGTGCGCTGCACGCTGCCAATCTCGTTCGTCACGCGCCCGGCGTCGCCCTCACGGTCATCACGGACGCCGACCCAGCCCGCTCCATCGACCTCGCCCGGCGGCTTGGCGCCATCGCTTGCCTTGACGCTGAACAGCTCATCTCGAGCGTCGATGCGGTCGTGATCGCTTCGCCGGACGAAACCCACGCCCCGCTCGTCCTCGCCGCGATCGCGGCCGGCAAGCCCGTGTTCTGCGAAAAGCCGCTCGCCGTGACGGTCGCGGAGGCCACAGCCATCGTCGAAGCCGAACTCGCCGCCGAACGCCGGTTGGTCACGGTTGGGTTCATGCGCCGCTACGACCGCCACCACCTCGACCTGCACGCCCTTGTCGCCAGCGGCGCGCTAGGCTGGGTCGGGTTGGTGCGCGGTTGGCATCGCTCGGTGGCCGGGGACTACGAAATGACCGCCGCCCAGGTGATGCGTTCAGCGCTGGTGCACGACTTCGATTCGCTCCCATGGATTGCCGGATCGCCTCCCGTGGAGATCGCCGTCTCGGCGGCATCGACAAGCGAAATTGCATCGTCGCCTGACCTCTTCGCGGTCGAGATGCGATTGGCGTCCGGCGCCATCGTGTTCGCGGAGTTCCACAGCCGTTCGGCCGGGGGCTACGACGTCGGCGTTGAGGTTACTGGGGCGGGCGGGACGGCAACGACAGGCCCCGGTCCGGCCCCGTTCGTCCGGCGCGGGGGCGTCGCGGGCCAAGCCACCGATGCCGACTGGCTCGCCCACTTCGCCGGGGCGTACGTCGCGGAGGTGCAGGCGTGGGCGGCGGTCAGCCGGAAGGGTGAGCAATGTGGCCCGAACGCCTGGGACGGCTTGGCGGCGCTCGTCGTGGCGGAGGCGGCGTTAGAGGCGCTCGAACGAGGCTCGCGCGTCCACATTGAGGCGCCACCGCGGCCCGCGCTTTACGCCTGAGCCGAGCGAGTTCGCGCGTCCTCCATCGCGGTCGCGAGGCGGTTGCTATCTGCGTCGCCGACGTCCCGCAAACCCGCGATGACGCCCGTCACATCGGCCGGGCGGTTCTGGCTGAGCTTCGCCTTCGCCTCGATTCGGTCGATAGGGATTTCGAACGCGACGATGCCCTTGAGCATGCCCTCGATGTACCGCTCGGAGAGGCCATCCATACGCCACGCTTCCGGGCCGTCTCCTTCAAACGTTGTGACCAAGTCGCGGACCGCCGCCTCCGCCTCCCCGCTGTCCAGGAGGCGTGGCTGGCCGTAGGCATGGACCGCGATGTAGTTCCAGGTTGGGACGCTTTCGCCCGAGCCATACCAACGCGGCGAAATGTAACCGTGGGGGCCTTGGAAGATGACAAGGACTTGGCACGCCTCCAGCCGCTGCCACTGTGGGTTCGCCCGCGCCATGTGGGCCCGGAGGACGCCGAATGGGCCGCGACTCGCGTCGAGCAAGAACGGCAGGTGCGACGCTTGTGGCGCTCCGTCAGTCCCAGTCGTGACGAGGGTGGCGAAGCTCGCATCCCTGATCCAGCGGTGGATCGCTTCGAGGTCGTCTTCTTGGAACAACTTCGGGAGGTACATGTGTCCATCGTCGCCTATCAGGCGGTCCGTGCCCACCCCTCCTTGCGCCTCCCCGTTCGCGTCGGGAGTGACGTAAGCGGCGCCGCTGCTCCAATCACCGCGATCGGGCACAATACCGATCATCGGCCCGCCGGGTGCCTTCGTGGCGTTCTGGTGGATGGCCAGTCGAAGCGCCGCGGAGGGTTACGAGGGATGGCAAGGGGAATAAGCGTGATGCCGTCCGGCGCGGCGCGGGTTTCCCAGTGGCCCCGGCGATGGTGGGTGCGCTGGATCCGCCGCGGCCTCCTGATCGGTTGGTACCTGCCTTCGCTCCACGCGTTCTACAAGCTTGAGGTGCATGGCCGTGAGCATCTCGCCGAACTTCGGCGGCCGGCGCTGATCGTCTCTAACCACAACATGCACCTGGACCAGTCGATGCTCCTCTGGGCGATGCCGGCGGGCTTCCGCGCCAAAGTCACGATTGCGGCCGCCGAGAAGGACATCTTCGGGAACCGTTTCCGCGGCTTCGTCTCCGCCCTGCTCGGTAACGCCTTCCCGTTCGCGAAAGAGGGCGCCGGTATCCGGGAGAGCCTCGGGCACGTCGCTGGCCTGCTCGATGACGGCTGGCATGTCCTCCTCTTTCCTGAAGGCAAGCTCACCGTCTGCGGGCCGACGCAGCCCTTCAAGGCGGGGATCGGGCTGCTTGCCCGGGAAACGCGGGCGCAAGTCCTGCCGATGCGGATCGATGTCATTCGGC
The DNA here is from genome assembly GCA_945861295.1 of bacterium. Lineage (GTDB taxonomy): Bacteria > Chloroflexota > Dehalococcoidia > Tepidiformales > Tepidiformaceae > CAMAUF01. The sequence goes on from CAMAUF010000009.1 coordinate 9,435, forward strand.
CTGGACTTGTGGAAGGGCGCTGGCGGCCGATCCCGCGCGCGCGAGTCCGGGTGAGTATCGGCGCGCCGATCTCGATCCCGCCGAAAATGGGCCACGCCGAAGCGACAGCTCTCCTCGAAGACGCGGTTCGCCTTGCCTGATGCCAGAGCCGGAGCCCCTCCGCTTGGTCGACCTGCTCACGACGGCCGCGTCGATCGCCGACTTGCTTGGCGAACCAGAGATCACCCCGACTCATCTGCTCCAAGCGATGGCGGTGCTCGATGGCACGCTCGCCGTTGAAGCGCTCGGCCGGCCCGTTTCAGCGTTCGGCCGGCGCAGCCGGGCCGAAGCTGGGCCGGCCGTCCGCGAGTTGGCGCAGCGCTGGTGGGCCAAAGTCGGCGGCGTCTTCGACGGCACGCTCAGTGACGCCCAGCGAGTACGCCTCGAAGCCGAACTCCGGGCGTTGACCGCTGGCGATTCGGCTCAGCCGCAGCCCTGAGGATAACCACGGCCCCGCCTCACTGGGTCGTCACGGGCCGCGCCTGAAGCAGGTAGAAGCGGCCCTCCGCGTCGTAGGCGAACTCGATGTCGATCGGGCCGCCGTACAGCCGCTCGACGGCGACGGCGGTTTCGGCCACCTGACGGACGCGCTCAGGCGAGAGGCTTGGCGCGCTCACCAAGTGGGCCGGCGTTTCCTGGCGCTGCGTCCCACCTGGGGCGGTCACCACTTGCATCGTTTTGTCGTTGATTTGCTGATCTCTCGTCGCGCCCGTCTTGTCGGTGACGAATGAGTCCGGGGTCACCAAGCCCGAGACGATCGATTCGCCGAGCCCCCACGAGGCATTGATCAGGACTTCATCGGTGGCGCCGGTGACCGGGTTGAGGGTGAAGGCGACGCCGCTGACGGCGCTCGCCACCGTCTGCATCACGACGGTGGCCATCGCTTCCGCACGGTGGCCGACGCCCTTGATCGCGCGGTACTGGACGGCGCGCGGCTGCCACAGGCAACAGTAACAATCGCGGACCGCCTTGAGGATCGCCTCATGGCCGCGGAGGTTGAGATAGCTCTCGTAGAGGCCAGCGAAGCTGGCGTTCGCCCCATCTTCGCTGACGCCGCTAGAGCGGACGGCGAACGTCGCTGTCAGCCCGGCCCTCCGCTCCAGTTCGGCCGTCGCGATTGTCACGGCCCTGTCCACTTCGCGCGGGAGGCCGGCCGGCGCAAGGGCGGCCGTGAGCGGCACGCAGGCTTCGCGCACGGGGCCCATCGCCGGCCGCCGCCCGAGCGCTTCCAACGGTTCGACGAGCGGCGCGAGGCCGGCTTGTTCGTGAAAATGCCGGTATGCGGCCACCGTGACGGCGAAGCCGGGAGGGACCGGGAAGCCAGCCGCCGCGAGCCGGGCGAGGCTGGCGGCCTTGCCGCCGACCCTGCTGCTGGGGGCGTTGGCTGGGTCGTCCAGCCAGGCGATGTACTCTTCCATTCGTCCCTCTTCCGCGGCAAGAGCCTCACTCCGCCCCGGCCGTCGCGGCGAACATCAGGGTATCCGGGAAGGCGATCAATGCACAGGCCTACCTCGCCGGCCTTCGGGGGCCGATTCTCACGATGATGGAAAGCATTTTGGCGGCCGTGCCAGCGTTCGGCGTGGGCTGGCTGGCGGTGGCCCGGCAGCACGCCCTCTATCGCGAGGCGGAGTTCCGCGATACCCGGGCCGCTGGCCGCAAGGCGATGCTCCTTCGCGGGAGCGCCGGCCTGGCGCTGGCAATCATTGCCGTCGTGGCTTTCTGGCCCGACCGCTTGGACGCGGCCGAAGCGGCGTTCACGACCGCCTTCGGCGCGATCTTTGTCGTCCTCGCCGCCACCGACCTCGACCGGCGGCGCATCCCCGACCGGCTCTCGCTTCCCGCCATGGCCCTCGCTCTGGCGTTGACGCCGGTTTGGGATGGCCATGGCCTGATCGACGCGCTCGCCGGCGCCGGCTTCGGACTGGGACTAGGGGTCGTCTTTTTTGCCGTGGGCCTCCTGGCTGGGCCATCGGGTGGGTTCGGGCTCGGCGATGTCAAGCTGATGGCACTCGCCGGGTTGGTGCTCGGGTGGCCCGATGTCATGCCGGCGCTCTTCGTCGGCATCTTGCTTGCGGGCGGGGCCGCGTTCGTGCTCGTGCTGCGTGGCCGCGGGAAGTCGTCGTATGCGTACGGACCGTACCTGGTGGCGGGGACGCTGTTGGTGCTGCTCTGGCCGGCCCAGTTCGCCTGATCCGTTACAACGGCCCCGCGCTGGCCAGGGCCATGCCGAGGATGCGCTCGGCGCTGCTGTCCAGCGGGTAGGCGCGCGACTCGGCGACGGCCCGCGCGAGGCGGACGCCGTCCCAGGCCATCCGCACGGCACTGGCTGGGCACGCGACGGCGTTTTTGACGAACTCTTCCTGGTCTTGGACGAAGTAGCTGCCCGAAGGCTCCAAGATCAGGTGCAGGTCGAGGTCGACAAAGTCCACGAAGCGTCCGTTCAGCGAGGCTGGCAGGATCGCGTCGCACGTCGCCCGGATGAAGCGGCCAAGGCTGTCAAAGACGATTTCCCACGCGATCGGCAACAAGACGTTGTGAAAGGCGACGACGAAGTGTGGGAAGGTCTCGGCGCGGCGCCCGACCAGGAGGAGGTGACGCGCCGGGTCGCTGAGGGTGACCAGCCACGCATCGCTGCCATCGACGAGGTCGGCCTGCCGGTTCCAGCCCTCGGCGCCGCCGTACTTGCGCTGGCGGATCATGACGGGGTTGTGCATCAGGTCTGCTCGCCGGCTTCGTGCACTTCGATCGCGGCGCGCAGGCCGGATTCGATCGCGCCCTGAATCCAAGCGTGCGCTTCTGAGGCGTGTTCGCCGGCGAAGTGCAGGCGTCCTTCCGGATGGAGGATCGCGGATTGGAGGCGCGTGTGCTGTCCGGGCGAGAACATCGCGAACGCGCCGCCCGCGTACGGGTCTTGCGCCCAGACCTTGGAAGCGCCGCCTTCGAAGACATCGGGCGAGACCCCGTGAATGCGGGTCACGTTCTCGACCGCCTCCGCGATGCGCGAATCGGGCGTCATCGCGCCCCACCGGACGGCGTCCTGCGCCCAGGTATAGCTCGCGAGCAGGACGCCTCGCCCAGTCTCGCGCCCGTGCAGTGGGTAGTAGAGCGCGCGAATCGGCAGGTCGGTCACGGTCGCGCCGCCGAAGATGCCGTCGCGCTCTTCCCAGAAACGCTCGCGCGCTTGGAGAAAGACCTTCACGGAGGCGTCGTAGGTGACTTCGCGGATGGCGCGTTGTTTTTCGCGGGAGATGCCGTCGCCAAGGTCCACATTCCGGAGCACCGAAAATGGGAGCGTGACGATGGCGCGGTCGAACGACGGGTAGAGGATGCGCGAACCATCGGGCGTCCGGACATCGAGGCGGACGGCGCCGTCCTCCGCCCGCGTGATCCCCTCGACTCGCCGGCCGTAGTGGATGGTCTCGCCGACCTTGGCCAGGAACGCCCGCGGCAGCCGGTCCATTCCGCCGGCGATCGTCCGCACGTTTGCGAACCAGTGGCCCCACTCCTCGCGCAGGACTTCGACAAAGCCGCCGTCCATCAGCGATTCCATGTGGGAGAGCAGCCCGAGAATTTCGACCTGCGCCTCGCTCCACCCGGCGCACTGGCAGAGGAAGTCGCGCAGCGAGTAGCGGTCGAACTCGGCCTCGATCGCGTCGGCGCCTTCCGACGCCATGCGTGCGAGCACGGGGACGAAGGCCGCGGCCCAGGCGGTCTCGACATTCGACTCGATGTCGCCCGCGTCGAGGCCGAAGGACGTCGGGTCGGCGAGAAAGTCGCGGCGACGGGCCTGACGCCCACCCACGCGGACGAAGGCGTGATCGTTGGTCGTGACGAACGGGACCAGCGGCAGCGCGAACTTCTCGCAGTAGGCGCGCGTCAGGTCGTGGGCGTCGGGGATGCGCATCGCGCCAGCCTCGCCGTAGAGGCCCTCGCTGAAGGGCTCGCGGAGGGTGAGGACGCGGCCGCCGACGCGGGTTTGCGCTTCGAGGATGGTGACCTCGTGGCCCGCCTTCTTCAGCTCCCAGGCGGCTGTGAGGCCCGCCATCCCCGCTCCGATGATGGCGACGCGCTGGGGGCGTTGGGCGCGCGGCAGGCCGGTGCGCACGACCTCGCGAATCTCGTCTGCGCTGACCGTCGCCGCAATCATCATGAGGGGCGCACGCTATCACATTGGGGCGGCTCGTTCCCAGCGCCCGCCGGCCTCCGGCTGCGGCGGAGGCGTGAACGAGTCTTCGTCAGCGACCGCCGTGTCGCCAGCGAAAGGCGAGTGCAAGCCACCAGACCCCGAGGGGGACGGCAGCTCCGACGCTCCAGCCAGCGAGGGTGAGCACGGCCACGACCCACCCCGAGCGGCTAAGCCACCGGCCTACGGCTCCCTGGGCGCCCGCAACGTGGGCGACGAGCGCAGTCCACGCCCCCAGACAGAGGACGGTCGCTATCAGCACGACTGTCCCGGCCTGCGCAATCCCGGCGGCGGGGCCAGGCTCAATCCCCGTGTCGTCCGTGATGTCGCCGAGGGCCAAGGTGGCCGGCACTGTCAGCAGCAGCCCTGCCGAGACGAGCAGCCCGCCGGCGGCGAGGAGAGCGAGGCCGGCGATCAGGTCGACCCGAAGGGCGGGCGTCTCGCTCGCCAGCCGCTGGCGCAGGGTCAGCCCGGCTGCCACCAGAAACAGGGCTGCGACCAGGAGCGCCAATCCGCCGGCGAAGTCGCCCCAGCGGGCGGAGTCGTCGGCGAAGTGCTCCGTGAAGGTGGCGGTTGAATCAGCCGACGAACCCAGGAGGTCGCCGAGCAGCGCAAACGCAATCAGGTATGCGAGCCCGAAGCCCGCCGTTGCCATCCGGACCGAGCCATACGTTCTCCTGCCGTCATCCACTTTCTGCCTCCTGTTTGGTCGTGACCAGGCCCGGCGCCCGGTTCAGTGCCGTGGCGGTGGCGCTCCCTCAATGCGGTCACGCAGCAGTTCGCGAAGTTCACGCGTTTCGGGGAAGCGGCCGTGGGACTTCGTCGAGAACACGGCTTCGCCGTCGACGCCGACCTCGAAGATGCCGCCACTCCCGGGCACGAGCGCGACTTCAGCGCTCAGGCCCGCCATCCCCGCTCCGATGATGGCGACGCGTTGGGGCCGCTGGGCCCGTGGCAGGCCCGTGCCAACAACCTCGCGAATCTGAAGTGCGCTCACCGTCGCCGCAATCATTATGAGGGCCGCACGCTATCACAAGAGGGCCCATCATTCCCAGCGCCTCCGGTCTGCTATGTCGCTGCGACGGCGGGGGACGAGAGTTGTCCGACTTCGCCCGGTCCCGTCAGCGACCGCCGTGTCGCCAGCGAAAGGCGAGCGCAAGCCACCACACCCCGAGTGGCAGGGCGGCCGCGCCAGTCCAGCCAGCGAGGGTGAGCACGGCCACGACCCACCCGGAGCGGCTCAGCCAGCGGCCTATGGCTCCCTGGGCGCCCGCGACGTGTGCGACGAGCGCAGTCAACGCCCCCAGGCAGAGGACGGTCGCTATCAGCACGACTGTCCCGGCCTGCGCAATCCCGGCGGCCGGGCCAGGCTCAATCCCCGTGTCGTCTGTGATGTCGCCGAGGGCCAAGGTGGCGGGCACTGTCAGCAGCAGGCCTGCCGAGACGAGCAGTCCGCCGGCGGCGAGGAGGGCGAGGCCGGCGACCATGTCAACCTTGAGGGCGGGCGTCTCGCTCGCCAGCCGCTGGCGCAGGGTCAGCCCGGCTGCCACCAGAAACAGCGCGGCGGTCACAAACACCAACCCGCCGGCGAAGTCGCCCCAGCGGGCGGAGTCGTCGGCGAAGTGCTCCGTGAAGGTGGCGGTTGAATCAGCCGACGAACCCACGAGGTCGGCGAGCAGCACACCCGCAATCAGGTATGCGAGCCCGAAGCCCGCCGCTGTTATCCGGACCGAGCCATACGTTCTCCTGCCGTCATCCACTTTCTGCCTCCTGTTTGGTCGTGACCAGGCCCGGCGCCCGGTTCAGTGCCGTGGCGGTGGCGCTCCCTCAATGCGGTCACGCAGCAGTTCG
>CAMAUF010000010.1 GCA_945861295.1 bacterium
GAAGTGGATGTGCCAGGCTCCGATTGCGGGGCTGGAAAGCCCTTGCGCCTGGAAGTTGGTAAGGATGTTGATGAGCGCTGCGAGTTCGTCCCGGCCCATTCTGAATCTCCTGCGCCTGATTGGCTAAGCGTACCAGGGATGGCGCGGGAGTTCCCCGGCCGAATTTTCACAGCGAGTTCAGCCCTTGGCCGGGACGACCACGGGAGCGGGCGTACCGCGCGTGAGCGTTAACCGCGCCATCGACGAAACGGCGATGACGGCCATGACAAGCACGCCCATGGTGAAGAGCGTCTGGCGTTCGCCGATTGCGTCGGCCAGTGCGCCGAACGGCAGGCCGACGAGGCTGTTGAAGCCCCAGGCGAGCATGGTAAGCGACATCACTCGCCCGTAGTACGCCGGGTCCGACTCCCGCATGAGCAGCGCGCTGTTAATGAGCTGAAACACGCTCGAACCCGCGCCGACGAGCAGCATGACCACGAGGGCGCCCGCGAAGTTGCCTGCCACCGCCAGACCGAGCAACGAGAGGCCGAGGACAAGCCCGGCGCCGAACATCATCCGCCAGGCGTTGGGCGAGTGCACCCGCCCGGCCACCATAACCGACGCGACGAGCCCCGCGAATCCGGCGACGCCGAGCAGCCAGGCCATGTCCTTCTTGTCGCGGCCGAGTTCGTTTTCGAGGTACCCCGCCAGCAACACTTGGTACGAAAAGCCGGCCATTACCACGCCGACGAACATGATCGCGAGCAGAGCGAGCCGCGGCCGTGCGATGACGTGCTGAAGGCCTTCGTTAAACGCGCCCAAGGCGCTGACGGCCCGCTTCGGGCGAGGCGGCGAGGCGGGCAACCGCGCCAACGTGGCCACTACCAGGAGCATCAGGCCGCCCATCGTGAGGTACGCGCCGCCCGAACCGACGAAGGAAAGCGCGATCAAGACACCGGCAAAGAATGGGCCGATGATCCGTGTGCCGGTCATGGCCACTTGCTGCATCGCGATGCCGTTGGCGAGGCGGGGGCCCGTCAGGATTTCGCCCAGCCAGGCTTGCCGCGCTGGCGCGATGAACGAAAAGACGAGGCCCTGGACCAGGGTGGAGGCGAAGAGGATCGGGATCGTGATGTCGCCTGTCACGATCAGCAGGCCGACGATGCCGAAGTTCGCGGCGATCGTTGACTGCCCGATGAGCAAGAGGAGCCGTTTGGAGACGCGGTCCGCGATGACGCCCCCGAAGGGCGCCGCGATGATCGTCGAGATCCCCATGCCGACCGAGACCACGCCGACCGACCGGTTCTTGCCCGTGATATCGAAGGCCACGATGTTTTGGACGATCATCGCCATCGAAAAGGCGAGGAACGAAAGTGTGGTGCCGACCCAGAGAATCCGGTAGTGCGGATCGGTGAGCGAGAGGAACGTTTCCCTGAACCAGCGCGAAACCATTCGCCTCATCCTAACCGATTCGTGGTGAGGCGTGAGGGCGCGGAGCCCGGTGGCATGGAGCCCGGAACGACAGTGACGAGTCTGGCGGTCGCCGAAACCGGCACGCCGGGCGGCGAGGCGGTGGGGGGCCGCTCACACGAAGCCGCGCAGGATGATCGCCTGGGCGACCCGTTCGAGCCCGAGGTCGAACGCCGCTTGGCGGAGCCGCGTGCCGTCGTGGGCGGCCCGCGCAGTCAGCGTGTTGAAGGCAAGCACCATGCGCTCCTCTAGTTCGGCGTTGACTTGGTCGAGGTCCCAACGGAACTGCTGGATGTTCTGCGTCCACTCGAAATACGAGACGGTGACGCCGCCGGCGTTGACGACGATATCGGGCACAACGATCACGGCCCTGCGGGCGAGGATTTCGTCGGCTTCGGGCGTCGTCGGGTGGTTCGCCCCCTCGATGATGGCGCGGGCGTTGATGGTGTGCGCGTTCTCCGCCGTTACCACCTCACCGAGGGCCGCCGGGACCAGGTAGTCGCAGTCGGCGCCCAGCAGCGCGTCCACTGGCAAGGGCTGGCCGCCGTCGAAGCCGGCGACGCTCCCGCGGCCTTTCGTCCAAGCATCAAGGGCCGCGATATCGAGGCCCTGGTCGTTGACGATTGCCCCCTTCACATCGCCAACCGCCACGATCCGGAAACCGAGCGCAGCAGCCAGGCGGCACGTCCAAGCGCCCACGTTGCCGTAGCCCTGGACGGCGACGCGCACATCGCTCGGGGCGACGCCCTCACGCATCGCGTACTCCCGCATGCAGGCCACAACGCCGCGACCGGTCGCCTGTTCGCGGCCGAAGCTGCCGCCGAGTTCGACGGGCTTGCCCGTGACGATCCCGGGCGTGTGCCCATGCAGTTGGCCGTAAGCGTCCATCATCCAAGCCATCGTCTGGGCGTTTGTGCCCATGTCGGGCGCGGGGATATCGCGGTTGATGCCAAGCATCATGTGGATGTGCTGGGTGTAGGCCCGTGTCAGCCGGTTCAGTTCGGTTACGCTCATCGCGGTCGGGTCGCACATGACGCCGCCCTTAGCCCCGCCGAAGGGCAAGTCCATGACCGCGCACTTGTACGTCATCAGCATGGCGAGTGCGCGGACTTCATCGATGTGGGCTTGCGGGTGAAAGCGGACGCCGCCCTTGTACGGCCCCCGCGCGCCGTTGTGCTGGACGCGGTACCCCTCGAAGATCCGGAGACTGCCGTCGTCCATGCGGACCGGGAGCTGGGCGCGCATTTCGCGCCACGACGTACGCAAGAGGTCGACGATCTCGGACTTGAGGCCGAGGCGCGCGGCCGATTCCGACATCGCGCGGACGACCGATTCGCTCGGCGAAGGCTTTCCGCCGGCGGTATGCTCTGGTTCGACCATGCAAGGCCCTCCCGGTGAGATGTCTGGACGGCGGCGGCTACGCGTCGAAGGGCGTGCCCTCCCAGCGCTCGCGCCATACGATTTCGTGGACCGGCTTCCGCGTCAGCTTAACGAGCTGCCGTTTGGGCCGGCCCATGGGCAGGATGGCGGCAACACCGACGTAGGACGGGATGCCGAGGAGCGCCTTAAGGGAGGGCTCCTGGCCGATTGGCATCGTCGTCAGCGTCCCGCCGAGTCCTTCGTTCCGCGCGGCGAGCAGGATGTTCCAGACGAACGGGTAGATCGAGGCGCCCGGCACGACGGCGATCCGGTCGAGGTCCTGGTCGACGGCGGCGACGACGCGCAGGTCGACGCAGACGATGAGCAGGACTGGCGCGTTGCGTGTCGGCTCGATCAGCACGGGCGGTACGACCGTCTTGGCGATAACGTCTGGCGGCACCTTTGTCGGTTCGATCGGGTTCCAGGGCCCTTCGCCGGCGGCGCTTTGGGCGAAATAGCGCTGAGAGGCCGGGACGCCGAGGGCCGCGATCGCCGACTTCGTAGCGGGGTCGCGGGTGACGATGACGCGCCAGCCCTGGCGGTTGCCGCCGCTCGAAGCGAAACGCGCGTTTTCGAAGAGGCGATGGAGCACGGCGTCCGGCACGGGGTCGTCCGTGAACTCGCGGGCGGAGAAGGTGGTGCGCATGACGTCGTACAGTTCCAAGTTATCCCTCGTTCGTGCCTGTGGCGGCGTGTCAGGGCGCAGTCTAGCGGCAGCATATATGCTATCACCCGCATGTGAACACGACGTTGTCACGCCGCGACCCTTCCAGAGTATCTCCTCGAGAGGATGGCGCCGGATCGACGGCGACGTCGATTGGTGGCGGCTCGCGGGCGGGAGTGCATGGCAAATCCCTGCGGCGCGCAAACGGCCTCACAAAAGCCTCGCTTCCCCGGGCTTGCGGGGCGGCACATCCCGGAGCCGGATCATCGCCGGCCTTTGCCTCGGGGCCGGGGCCGGAACCGTGCGGGCCCCAGCTCTCAGTCGCCCCATCCCAAATGGTCCCGCAGCCGAGGTCACCCAGGCAGACTCGCCACGGGGGAGTGCCGATCGTGAACGACAGAGCGTTCAGCGTGAGGTCGCCAGAGGTGGAGCTGCGTGTGTTGTTAGCCATGACTGCGCTGCCCATGCTCAGCGAGGGCAGGATGGGGATGACCTTGTTGTTGAGCGCGTTCGAGGTGAGCTGAAGTGTATCGCCAGCCTTGAAAGTGACGTGGCTCGCTGTCCCGGCAGTCAGTTCCGCGTCGCTAATCCCGTCGCGCGTCTTGTAATTGAGGGACTTGCCCCAGTTTAGGTCGACGTCGACGCGGGGCGTGAAGAGGAAGTCCTGCTTCATGGTTTCGAGCGCCGTGATGATCACGTTGAATGTCGTCCAGCCGATCGTGACGCCGCCGAGGTTCACCGTGCCGAGGTTGAGCTGGAGATAGGGCGGCAAGCCCGCCAGCCGTCCGGCCCAGGTAACCGCGCTGACGGGGATCACCACGTACTGATCTGAACCGGTAGCGCTGATCGTCCCGTTCCCAGGGTGGAACGTCGAGGTCACGGCCGGATCCGGGTTGAAGATGTAGCCGTTGTTGCTGCAGCGCGTGTTTGGATACTGGCTGAGCCCAAAGGGAAAGTTGATCAAGATATTGAAGCAGCCGTTGATGGCGGTGGGGTCGAAACTGAAGAGCTCGCCTTCCTCGTCGAAACCGATGTCGAAGATCTCGCCGTCGCTGCAATCGAACACGCAAAATTCGCCGCTGGCGCTGGCGTTGAAGACGAAGACTCCGTTCAACGCGATCTTGTTGATGTCGGGGAAATGCGCGACGATCGTGGCATTCGCTTCATCGACAACGATGCTGGTCTTGATGTCGACCGTGTCACCAGGGTTGAACGAGTTGTCGGCGGGGGCCGTGAAGGTGATCGTCACTGGATAGGTGACCGTCAGCGTGCCGCCTTCGAGCCCTTCCAGGACGATTGACATGCCGATCTCACCGCTTACGGACGCATCGAACGAGGCGCCGAAATCGCCGCAGATACTACCGAGTTCGCCGAAACTGAGGCACCCTCCCTCGACGCCGTCGAAACCGTCCGATTCGTCCCAGGTTTCGTTGAAGAGCGTTAGGGTTTGGTCGAGCGGAGTGCTCGCCCCGGTGCCCCACATGTTCTGGTTGACGGTCGAGAAGGTCGCGCTGCGAATGATGGTCTTGGTCGGCCCCAAGGCCTGGGCGGGCGAGACCGCGCCCGGATCCGGAGCGACGAGCGAGCCGCCTCCGGCCACGAGTCCGGTCAGAACCGCAAGGACGAGCCCGAGGGCTGCTCGGCGAACGCGATGGGGCGAAGGTCTCATGTCGGTACTCTCCCGTTCTTTCGAGGTTGGATGGCTTGGTAAAACCGGTCTCGGCGGGGAGTACCACGACCAGGGCATCAAGCGATCGGCAGGCCGGCAAAAAACGAAAACAGGGCGCCGATTGGCGCCCCGTTCGCTGTTTGCCGGGCAGGCGCGGCGTTAGCCGACTTGCTTGGCCGCGAGGGCCTGCTGCAGGTCCAGCGGGATGCCGGGTCCCATGGTCGTCGTTAGGGTGACGCTGCGAATGTATTGACCCTTCGATTCCCGCGGCTTGGCGGCGGCGATGGCCTCGAAGAAGGCGCCGAAGTTCTCCTTCAGCTGCGTTTCGTCAAAACTCACCTTCCCGACCGGGACGTGGATGTTGGCGAGGCGGTCCAGGCGGAACTCGACTCGCCCCTGTTTCGCTTCGTTGACGGCGCGCGCGATGTCTTCGGGCGCGACCACGGTGCCGGAACGCGGGTTGGGCATCAGGCCGCGCGGGCCGAGGATGCGGCCCAACCGGCCGACGCGGCCCATCATCTCGCGGGTCGCGATGGCCACGTCGAAATCGGTCCAGCCGCCCTCGACTTGCTTGATCAGGTCGTCGCTGCCGATGAAGTCGGCGCCGGCTGCGCGGGCGATGCTGGCTGGCTCGCCTTCGGTGAAGACGAGGACGCGCATGACCTTGCCGAGGCCGTGCGGGAGGACGGTGCTGCCGCGGATCTGCTGTTCCGCGTGGCGCGGGTCGAGCCCGGTCTTGATGTGCACTTCGACGGTCTCATCGAACTTGGCCGGGTGGATCTGCTTGGCGAGTTTGATCGCCTCTTCCACGCCGTAGAACTTGTCGAAATCGATGTGCTTGGCGGCCTCGCGCCACTTCTTGCCCTTCTTGGATGCTGCGACGGCTGGCATATCAGCTAACCTCGATGCCCATCGAGCGCGCTGTGCCCTCGATGATTTTCATGGCTTGGTCCATGCTGTTCGCGTTCAGGTCTGGCATCTTGGTCTCGGCGATGCGCCGGACGTCCGCCTCAGTCACCTTGCCGGCCTTTTCGAGGCGGTTCTTGCCGGAACCGTGCGCGATGCCGGCGGCTTTGCGCAGCATGTCGGCGGCGGGCGGCGTCTTGAGGATGAACGTGAACGAGCGGTCCTCGAAGACGGTGATCTGAGCCGGGATAATGCTGCCCATCTGGCTGGCCGTCTGCGCGTTGTAGTCCTTGACGAAGGACATAATGTTGACGCCATGCTGACCGAGGGCGGGGCCAACGGGCGGGGCTGGCGTCGCTTTGCCGGCCGGAAGCTGCAGTGTCACCACTGCCCGGACTTTCTTAGCCAATGCGAGTCTCCTAGCGTGCTAGCGGGCGGGCATGGCTGCCCAACCCTCCGCGCGGCGCCGAAAGGGCGCCAGCCATAAAGTATGCCGATCGCGCCGCTTGCGTGCCAATGCTTGGTCCTAGCTGGCTGCGATCCCCGCCGCGGCCCGAATCGCCGCGACCAGCCGAGCTGGCCCTTCGTGCTTGCCGACGCAAGCGACAGCCCCGGCCTTGAGGGCAGCGCATCGCGTGGCCGGGCTATCGTGCAGCGAGTGGACGATGACGGCGAGCCCGGGGCGCTGCCGTACCAACGCCCCGGTCGCCGTCAGCCCGTCGACTTCATCCATCGACAGGTCCATCACAACGACGTCCGGCAGGAGCGCGGTGACGAAGGCGAGCACCGCCCGGCCGTCTCCGGTTTCGCCGACGACCTCCAGGTCCGGTTCGAGCGTGAGCCGCATGCGGAGCCCGCGCCTGACGCGGGGCTCGTCGTCGACGAGGAAGATGCGGATGGGTCGGGCCGGGGCGTTCGTTTTCATGCTCCTATCTCACCATCCCGGCCGGGGCCTGGAATCGGCGTCTCGGTTGAGCTTGCACTCATCCCTTGGTCCGATCACTCGGCCTCACAATGCCCCGGACTCCGTCCTTTGGCCGAGTCCGGGGCCGCGAAGCGCTGGTATAGTGCGCTTCGCGGGCTCGGCCTGGTACGCCGCGTCTCCGTGGGGGAGCTGCCATGACTATCCGGATCGTCCTTGCCGATGACCACGCCGTCGTCCGGCAGGGTCTCAAAATGTTCCTCGGGCTGGACCCGGAACTCGAAATCATCGGCGAGGCCCAGAACGGCGAAGAAGCCGTGAAACTCGCCCACCAGTTGCACCCAGATGTCGTCCTCATGGACCTGCTTATGCCGGTGATGGACGGGATTACGGCGATCGGCAGGATCCGCAAGGAGCTACCGGATGTGGAGGTGATCGCCCTCACCAGCGTCCTCGAGGATGCCTCCGTCGTCGGCGCGGTCAAGGCCGGCGCCATCGGCTATCTCTTAAAGAACACGGAGTCCGACGCGCTCTGCCGCGCGATCAAGGCGGCCGCCCAGGGGCAGGTACAGCTCTCCCCGGAGGCGGCGGCGCGGCTGATGCGGGAGATGCGCCAGCCGGAGAGCCCCGAGCCGCTGACCGAGCGCGAGACCGAGGTGCTCGGCCTCCTCGCCCGCGGCCGCGCGAACAAGGAGATCACGCGGGACCTCCACATCGGCGAGAAGACCGTGAAGGCGCACGTCAGCAACATCCTCGGCAAGCTCGGCGTCCAAAGCCGCACGCAAGCCGCCCTCCACGCCGTCCGGTCGGGCCTCATCCCGGCGGCCGACCTCGCCAAAGCGTAGCCATGACGAGCGTCGGCCGGATGCGTCTCCCTGTCTTCACGATTCGCGTGCGCCTGCTGATCCTGGTCGGGATAGCGGGTCCTCCCGGCGCTCGCGTTCATCCTCGTGACGGCGAAACGAGACCGCGACGTGGCCCGCGACGTGGCCCGCCGGCGCGCGTTAGATGTGACGGCAATCGCCGGCCAGTCGGTCAGCCAAAGCCTTGCCGCGACGGACCAGACGCTCCGGATGATTGGCGAGTTCATCCTCCGCGGCGCCCTCGTGCCGGGGAGTGAGGATTGTCAGGAGTTCGCGCAGTCGGCCGCCGCCGACCCGCTCCAAGTCCTCTTCGTAGCCGTTGCGGGGCCGGATGGCGCCGTTGTCTGCGCGTCGAGCCCCTTGGCGCCCCAAAGTGTTTCGGAGCTCGACTCTGTCCGCGAGTCGCTCCAGGCCCGCGGACCCGCCCTCGGCGATTACACCGTCGACGCCAGCACGGCCCAAGCGACGGTCTGGCTGAGCCATCCTGTGCTAGAGGCTTCGACCGTCAAGTGGATCATCCTTGCCGCCTTTGACCTTGAGCTCGAGAGCGGCGGGTTCGAGTTGGAGGGCGTCCCCGCGGGCACCGTCTTCTACATCCTCGATCGGGACGGACGCGTCGTGGTACGCACCCCAGTAATCCCCAACGGGCTCGGAAACCTCGCGACCGAGGCGGGCCTGGTGACCGCGGTCACGGGGCAACTCGCGCCCGGCAGCATCTAGACGACAGGGGCGGATGGCGTGCGCCGCGTGTATGGCTTCCAGGCGCTACAGATCCCGGGCGAGACGCATCCCTATGCGGTCGTCGGGCTCCCGACAGGCCCGCTCTACGCCGATGCCAACGCCCGCTTGTGGTGGAACCTGACCGGCCTCGCGTTGGCGCGGCGGCCCTGGCGGTCACGGCCGCCCTCGGAGGCGGGCACATCTTTTTCGTCCGGCGAGTGCGGGCGCTCGCCGAGGGCACGCGCCAGGTGGCGGCGGGCAACCTCGCGGTGCGAATCCCGATCCGCGGGCGGGATGAACTCGCCAGCCTCAGCCAATCTTTCAATGAGATGGCCGCGGAGCTCTCACTCAATCGGCGTCAGGCGGAGGAAGGCGCCGCCCAGCTTCGTGCGATCTTCGACTCCACGACCGAGGGCATCGTCATCAGCGACCCGGACACCGGCCAGGTGGTCGAATTGAACCCGGCGATGAGCGGCTTGCTGGGATACTCGCGAGAGGGCCTCCTGGGGACGCCTCCGTCCAGCTTTCTCGATCCTCATGACCGTGAGGCGTTCGCGGCCATGATCCCTGAGGCGCTCTCTGGCGCCGGCTTCCGCCGGCAGGCCGGGCTGATCCGGCAGGACGGGAGTCGTGTCGTTGCGGAGGTCCGCGCGACGGCCGTGCAGTATGGCGGCCGCAGCCACGTGCTCTCGACCTTCCTCGACGTGACGGAGCGGGTCGAGGGCGCCCGCATCCTCGAAGAACGCGTGATGGAGCGGACTTCCGAGGTCGCCGCGCTGCTCGATACGGCGACCGCCTTGGCTTCGTCGCTGGACTTTTCCGCCGTCATGCAAACAGTCCTTCGGCAGGCCGAAGCCGCGATTGGCTTCGATGCCGCGACCATCCTCACCGTGGACGGGGACGATGCGTTCGTCGCCTCGGCAATGTTCGCGGGCGGCAACTCCGTCCCGGAAATGACTGGGTTTCGCGTCCACCTTGGGGCGGCGCTCGAAGGATTCATTTCGGGATGAGACGCCGAGAAGCCGCGCTGATACCGGACCTTGGCGCGCTCGACGGCCCAGCGCAGCTCTATTGGGCGAGCCTGGGCCCCTTTGCCTCGCTGGCGCCGTTTCACGATGCGCGGTCGTTCATGGGCGTGCCGCTGCTTCGGCAGGAGCGGCTGCTGGGCTTCATCGTGCTCCTGCGCAACGAGCGGGCGGCCTTCGAAGAGCGCCACTGCGGCTTGGCGCTCGGGTTCGCCGACCAGGCCGCGGCAGCGGTCGAGAACGCTCGCCTCTTCCATGAAACCGAGGTCCGCAACGCCGAACTCCAGACGCTGCTCGAGGTAGCGGCGGCAGTCGCCTCGACCCTCGAACTCGGCCCGTTGTTGCAGTTGGTCCTCACGCAACTCAAGCATGTCGTGGATTACTCGAGCGCGTCGGTCTCGGAGTTGGGGCCAGAGGGCGCCCTCCACATCCTCGCCTCTCGACGTGGGGCCGATGGCGAGCCCTTCACGCCCGCCGTCGGCCTCCGGTTCGGGAGCTGGTCCAGCGCTGACCCGCGCGTCCTCAGCCACTACACCGATGGCCGTCCGACTGTGATCCATGACGTCAGCGATGATTCTCCGGCTGCCCGGCAGTTCCGGGAGGCCGTCGGCGAACACCTGGAGGAAACCTTCGCGAACACGCGTGCTTGGATGGCGATCCCGCTCCTCGCGAACGGCAGGCTCATTGGCCTGCTGACCGCGTCTCACGCGAATCCCGGCGGCTTCGATCGGCACGACGTGAGTCTCGCGGCGGCGTTCGCGGCGCCGGCGGCCTCGGCCATCGCCAATGCCCGCTTGTACGACGAGGAGCAACGCAAAGCCCGCCAGAACCAGGCGCTCGCCGAACTCGCCGCTAGCCTCAGCGTCGGTGAGCCGAGCCTGCTCACTTTGGACGATCTGACGGCCCGCGTCGTCCGCCACACCCGCGCCAACGCTTGCGTGCTGACCATCGCAGATCGCGATGGCGGCGACCCTATCCGGATAGGAGGTTCTGGCTTTCCCGACGGCTACGTCCGGGCGACGCCGCCGGAGGTTTCGCTGCGTGTCCTGGAGCTCGCGCGCCTGGCCGCTGAGCGCGGCGCCTGGGAGGTCGCCTTCAACGCCAGGACGACCATGCTGGGGTTGGAAGCACTGGCGCCGTTGCATGCTTTTCTCGCCGCCGCCGATTGGGAACACAGCGCCATCGTCCCTTTGACCTACAGCGGCGTGGTCAGCGGCGCGCTGACCCTTTGCTACCGCACGACGGCTGACTTGCAGGCTGAGGATCAAGCGTTCGTGCGTGCCGTCGCCGACCAGGTGTCGCTGGCGCTGGCGGCTGCGCGTCTCTTCAGCCAAAGCCAAGGTCAGGCCCGCGAGAATGCGACGTTGGCCGCCGTTGCCGCCGAGTTTCTGGCGGGCGGCGATGCCGGCGCCGTGCTCGGCCGGGTCTCGAAGCTCGTCGCGGAGGCGGTCGCCGCGAAAGCCTGCAACATCGTCCTGATCGAGGAGGGCCGGACGGTCGCGGCGGGCGGGCACGGGCTCCCAGACGGGTATCTCGACGCCGGTCGCAAGGGCTTCGCTGTCAGCACGGCCGATCCGCTCCGGGGCGCGATGGAGTCCCAGTTCCCGATCACCTACCGGCTTGATCGCGAGGTCTTCGTAGCGATGCCGTCGTGGGCCGAGCTAGGCGAAATCATTGGCCGCGCCGGTTGGTTCGGCACGTGGTGCCTGGCGACCCCTCTCGTCTACCGCGGGTCGGTGGCCGGCACGCTGCTCACCTACCACGACGAGCGCGTCTCCCCCCGATCCCCCGAAGGTCAAGCCCTGCGCGCGATCGCCGACCAGGCGGCGATCGGGGCGCTGAACCTGCGCCTCTTCGACAAGGCCGAGCGGCGCGCGAGAGAGAACGAGGCGTTAGCCACCGTGGCCTCGCAACTGACCCTCGACCAGCCTCTTCGGGCGACGCTCGATGGCATCGCCGAGGCTGTGGTACGCAGCATCGGCGCGGCTGGCTGCGTCATTTACCTGCTGGACGAAGACACCGACCGCTTCAGTCCGGCGGGAGCGTCTGGCGTGGACCTCTGGTTGTGGGACTTGCTGAGGGCCATCCCGGAGAATCCGGGCCACGTCCGCAGGCGCGGTATCGAGGGCTACGAGCCCACGATCCTGACCCAATTCAACGAGGTGCTCGCCTATCAGCTCGGAGTGCCGGAGGAGCGCCGCGCGGCGGCCCTCGGGCTGAACTGGCGGACCGTCATGATGGTCCCGATGCGATTTCGCGGGCGCCCAGCGGGAACCCTCGCCGTCGCCTATCGCGGCGATGACCCGCCGCCCCAGGAGGAGCGCCAGCTTCTCTTGGCGATTGCCGACCAGGCTTCGGCCGCGATCGAGAACGCCGCCCTCTTCGAAGAGACCGAGCAGCGCGCGCGGGAGAGCGAAGCCTTGGCGGGGACGGCCGCCACCCTGACGCTCGACCGGCCACTGAAGGACACGCTGGACGCCATCGCCGCCCACGCCGCGAGCGTCTCGGGCGCGGCGGCGACGATGCTGCTGGTGATGGATCAGGCCAGCGGGGCTGTCGCGGAAGTCGGGTCGGTTGGTATTCCGGCGGCGCTACTCGGCGGTGTGCGGCGCGTGGTGAGCTTGTCGACGGAGGCCTACACGGTCGAGGCTCTGCTGCGCGGCGAGCCTGTGTTGTTGCCGGACGCGATCTCCCGGCTGCTTGCGAACGCGGCCTATGAGGAGTTGCATCCGTACGCCGGCAGCCTCCCGTTCGAGGCGATCCTCTTTGTCCCGCTGCTGTACCGCGGCCGGCGCGTCGGCATCCTGAACGCGGGCTTCGCCGCGGAACGGCTTCCGTCGTCCGAGACGCAGCGCCTGCTGCTGGGGATCGCGAATCAGGCGGCCGTCGCGATCGCCAACGTCCAACTTTTCGAACAGACCGGCCAGCGGGTGCGAGAACTGGAGGCGCTGCGGAGCCTGGCGGAAAGCATCACGCTCGTGCGGCCAATCGAGGAGACGCTCGACCGGCTGGCGGAAACGTTGGTGGGCGCGACGCGCGCCGTCGCCTGCACGATCAGCCTCTCCGACCCCGAGACCTACCGGATGACACTTTCCCGAGGCTTTGGCATGCCAGCGGGCTACTTCCCGGCCCTTGTCCTGGCATTCCAGGACCCGCGGTGGAGTCCGACGTTGCGGGCCTTCGCCGAAACGGACGAATTCATCCGGATGCCCTCGGCGCGCCAACGCATCCTTGACGATCCGCGGTACGGGCCTGTCCATCCGTTCATGAGTCAAGTCGGCTGGGACGCCGCCGCCATATTGCCGCTCCATGTGCAGGGCCGAACCACAGGGGCGCTGACCATGTACTTCGTGGAGGCCGCGGGCGCCGACGCCGCGGAGTTGGAGTTTTTCGGGGCGATTGCCGATCAGGCCGCGATCGCCGTTGAAAACGCGCGCCTCTATTCGGATGCGGCGGCGCGCGCCAAGGAGCAGCAGGCGATCGCGAGGATCGCGGCGACGCTGACCGTGGAGCGCTCCCTCGAAGGCGTGCTCGCGGAACTCGCGGAACAGATCGCCCACGGGACACGGGCGATCGGCGCGGCCGTTGTTGTGCTCGGAGAGGAAGGCGAGCCGGCGACGATCGGCGACTTCGGCCTCCCCGAGGAGTACGGCCGTGGCATCCGCGAAGCCCGGCTGCACTTCCCCGAATACTGGGACGAAGTCAACGCGCAAACCGATGTGGTCGTCACGACGGATGCTCGGCGGGCCATCCGCGGAGAGCCGGCCTATGCGCCCGTCCACCATCTGATTGACGATGTCGCCTGGGACACGCTCGTGCGCGTGCCCTTCGTGCTGCGGGAGCGTGTGCGCGGGCTGGTCGCGCTCTTCCTGCCCGCCGAACCCGCCCTAACGGCGTCGGAGCTCCAGCTTTTTCGGGCGTTGGCCGATCAAGCGTCGTTGGCGGCCGAAAGCGCCTCCCTCTACCAAGAGTCCGTCCGTCGCGCGCGGGAACAGGAAGCGCTTGCCGCTATCGCCGCCACCGCCACCGTCGACCAGCCGATCGGGCAGCTGCTCGACGCGATCACTGGGACGATCGCCGCCGCCCTGGGCGTTGCCGCCTGCTCGATCGTGCTTTCCGATTGGGAAGGGGAGCGGACGGTAGCGGGCGCGTTTGGCCTGCCCAAAGGGTATTTCGCGGCCTTCGGGGCCACCGTCGCTCGGTCGGAAACAGTCGCCGCGACCCTCAGAGGCGAAGCGCCCGGAACCGCGACCGTCCTGCGTGGGACGCGGAAGCAGTTCGCCGAGGATCCGGACTACGCTCCCATGCGGCAATTTGGCGACCTCGCCTGGGATACCGTTGTCCGCTTGCAGTTTTCCTACCACCAGCGCGAACGGGGCGCGTTGCTGTTGTACCTTTTGCCGGACCACGAACCAACCCCGAGCTTTTTCCGGGCGCTCCGGGCGATGGCCGACCAGGCGGCGGTCGCCGTCGAGAACCTCAACCTCTTCCACCAACTCGAGGAACGCACGCATCAATTGGAAGCGCTCTATGGAGCTGAAGAGGCGCTGCACCGTTCGCTCAAGTTCGATGAGGTCGTCGACGCGGTCTTCGACGTGGTCATCGAGTTGCTCCGGGCCGACGGCGCGGCCCTGATCCTCCAGGACCGGGAGGGCGCCCGGCCGCGCGTCCTGGCCAAGTCGCGGCGGGGGCCGGTCGGGCCGGAAATACTTCTCGCGGTGGAGCAAAATCTCTCTGACGACCCGCACTTTCGCGCCGGGCTCGCGCGAAGTGTCGAACTCGGGCGCATCCACATCGCGAGCGAAGAGGACCTCGCTTCCGGGCCGGTCCGCAGCCGTACCTATGATGTCGGGATTCGCTCGCTGATCGAAGTGACCATTATCGATTCCGGCGGCGCCGTCGGCCTGCTGAACGCCTTCTATAGCACGCCTCGGACCTTCTCCGAAGCCGAGAAGCGCGTCTTCGCGGCAGTCGCGAAGCGCGCCTCCGTCGCGATTGACAACGCCCGGCTGTATGCGCAGGCGGAGTCGTTGGCCGCGACACAGGAGCGCCAACGGCTGGCACGGGAACTGCACGATTCGGTCTCGCAGGCGCTCTACGGTATCGCGCTCGGCGCCCGCACAGCACGCACGCTGCTCGACCGCGACGCGACCAAGGCCGTCGAGCCGGTTGATTACGTCCTTCAACTCGCGGAGGCGGGGTTGGCCGAGATGCGGGCGCTGATCTTCGAACTCCGGCCCGAATCGCTGGCCGAGCAGGGCCTCGTCGTGGCCATCGAAAAGCAGGCGGCCTCGATGCGGGCGAGATACGGGATCGCGGTGGCGGCGACGCTGTGCGACGAGCCCGACGTCC
>CAMAUF010000011.1 GCA_945861295.1 bacterium
GTGGACCATCTCGTCTTCGTGGGTCATCGCACTGAGGGTGACGTCTTCGAGTGTGGAGGGCAGGATCGTGCCGCGGACGTTGAGGACCCGGCTGGTCTCGTGGATGGCCGCTTCGAAATTCCCGGTCACTTCGGACATGGCGACGATGAAAAGGTTGCCGAAGGAGTGGCCTTCGAGCCCGTCCCCGCCGGTGAAGCGGTATTGGAAGAGCTTCGACATGAGCGGTTCGGCTTCGGCGAGGGCGGCGATGCATTGACGGATGTCGCCAGGCGCGATGACGCCGAATTCCTGGCGGAGACGGCCCGTGCTGCCGCCGTCATCGGCGACGGTGACGATGGCCGTGAGATTGCTGGTGTGGTCCCGCAGGCCGCGCAGGAGGTTCGAAAGCCCCGTACCGCCGCCAATCGCCACGATCCGGGGGCCACGGCCGAGCACCCGCTTGTTGTAAATCGTCTCGGCGTAGCCGCGGTCGGGCCGGACGAAGGCGTAAAGCAGCGATTGGTTCAGTTTCCAGGTCGCGATCGCTACTGTGCTGAGCGACATGCTCATGAAAAGCAGGCCGCGGGCCCAACGCGGGATGAACTGCAAGGTGATGTAGTAGAACGTCCCTGGGAAGGTGTAGCTCAGATAGGCTTCGCGCAGGACGTAGGAAATGCCCAGGCCCATGAGCACAACGCCGACCACCAGCAGCAGCAGCCATCGCTTGATGTGCATGCCCGGATAGAGCCACTTGAAGATGCTGTGCGAACGGAAGTCACGTGCTGTCATGCTGCGGCCGGAGTATACCATTGCGGGTCTATACCGCTATGGTGACTAATCATTTCCGAGCTCGGACGCAAGCAGCGCCTGTGCGGCCTGCGGGTTGGCGCGGCCCCGCGTCTCGCGCATGACCTGGCCAACAAGGAACTTGATAGAGGCTTCCTTGCCGGCGCGGTAATCCTCCACGGCTTTGGCGTTGGCGGCGACGATGCGGCGGACGATTTCGCGAAGCTCCGCGTCACCGCTCATCTGGGCGAGGCCACCTTCGCTGACGATGTCCAAGGCGGCGCGCCCAGTGGTGGTCATCGTTTCGAAGACCTCCTTGGCGACTTGGCCCGTGATCGTGCCGTTTTCGGCCAACGTGATGAGGCCAGCGAGCGCGATGGGCCTGACGAGCAAGGCATCGAGCGGCCGTCCGGTTGTGTTTTGCCAGCGGAGGACTTCGCCGAGGACCCAGTTGGCGGCGAGCTTGGCGGCGCGGGCTGGCTCGCCCTGGAGGGCCTCCCGCGTGGCATCGAAATAGCTGGCGCGAAGCGCGTCTTCGGCCAGGGAGGCCGCCTCGTAATCGCTCAGGCCGAGTTCGACCAGTTGGCGGCGGCGCACATCGGGCAGGGTCGGGAGGCTCAGACGGACCTGGGCGACCCACTCCCGGCTGAGCCGGAGCGGTGGCAGGTCCGGCTCGGGGAAGTAGCGGTAGTCGTTCGCCTCTTCTTTCGAGCGCTGCGAGACGGTCACATTGCGCTCGTCGACCCAGCCGCGAGTCTCCTGGGGGATGCGGCCGCCAGCGCGAAGGACCTCAGCTTGGCGGACCTCTTCGTAGAGGATCGCGTCGTGAACCGCGCGGAAGCTGTTCATGTTCTTGACTTCAACCTTGGTCCCGAACTCCGGGGCGCCCCAAGCGCGAAGGCTGACGTTGGCGTCGCAACGGAAGTTGCCTTCCTCCATGTTGGCATCGCTGACGCCGATGTAGCGCAAGATCTGGCGGAGGCGGACGAGGTAGTCGCGCGCTTCGGCGGCGGTCCGCATGTCCGGCTCGCTCACGATCTCCATCAGCGGCGTGCCCGAGCGGTTGACGTCGACGAGGCTGTAGCCTTCGCCCGTGACCGCGTCCGTGCGATGCAGCAGGCGGGCGGTGTCTTCTTCCATGTGGACGCGGGTGATGCCGATGCGGCGGGCGGGCTCGCCTTCGACGTGCACCTCGATCCAGCCTCCGACGCAGACCGGCAAGTCGAACTGCGAGATCTGGTAGCCCTTCATGAGGTCGGGATAGGGGTAGTTTTTGCGGTCGAACTTGGCGAAGCTGGCGATTTCGCTGTTGAGGGCGAGGCCCGTCATGGTGATGAACTCGATCGCGCGTTCATTGATGACCGGCAGCGTCCCGGGCATGCCGAGGCAGACGGGGCAGACGTGGGTATTCGGCGCCGCGCCGGAGTAGTCGGTGCTGCACGAGCAGAACATCTTGCTCTTGGTGATAAGCTGACAATGGACTTCGAGGCCGATGACGGTCTCGAACTCGGTTGCGGCGGCGGTGCTCATGCGGCTCGAACCTCCCAACGCTCGTGCGGCCTGAAAGCCAGTATAGGCACGGCGAGGGATTCGGGTCACAGCCAGGTGTTAGGCGGGGGCCGGCGCGGCGTCTAGCTCGTCCCGCAGGCGTAGGGCTTCCTCAATAGCTGTGGTGAACTTGCCAGGGTACTGTCCGTCGAGAGCCATCAGGTCGCCAAGGGCGGCGGCCACCTCGGCTTTCGCCAGCTCGGGGCTTCCCGCCTCGAGTTCCCGGCGTGCGGCGCTCGCACTGGCGCGGGCGCGGGTTCGGGCGCGGGCGAAGCCGACGAACACTTCCGGAGGCAGCCCCCGGAAGAGGCGCATCGCTTCGCGTGACGCGTCGAGAGCCCGGCGGCGGTCCCCCGTTATGCCAAGCACGACGGCGTGGTTGTGGAGCGCCTGCCCGAGGTGGAACGGGGCGTCCGGTCGTTGGTCACCGGCGGCGAGTTGGCGGTACAGAGCGACCGAGGCACCGGATGCCGCGTTGGCGTCCTCAAACCGGCCAACGGCCGCGAGGCGCCCAGCCACGTTGCCGAGTGCTTGGGCAAGGTCAGCCGCAAACGCCGCCGGACTCTCGGCGCTCAGCTGCCGAAAAATCGCGACCGCCTCTTCCGCGGCCCGGACGGACTCCTCGCGCTGGGCGAGGCTACCGCGTCGGTTCGAAAGGTTGCCCAGCCCTCGTGCATAATCCGGTGCGAACGTGGTGAAGTGGCGCGCAGCAAGGTCGCGAAACCCCCGGGCACTCTCTTCGCCGGCGGCCAAAGCCTCGTGAGGCCGGCCTACCTCGGCGAGCCGCGTCGAAAGCGTTCCGAGCGACGCGGCGAGGGCCGCCTTGGGTCGATCGCCGTGCCTGGCTAGGGGGCGAAGTAAGACGACCGCCTCTTCGGCGGCTGCCAGCGCTTCCGCTGGCCGTCGGAGGTCCGCCAGGAGGTCCGACTGGAACATGAGAAGTGCCGCTCGTTCGGGCGACGTCGCTCCCGCCGAATCGGTCAGCTGTTCGTCAATGCTGGCCAGCTGCGCGACCGGATCGAGGTCGAAGCTGAACAGCGGCTCCTTCCGGATGCTCTCGAGGAGGATGCTCTGTGGTTGAGGCTCTGGCCCGGCGACTCGATACACGCCCGACCGCACGGAGAAAAAGTCGGGCGCGCCCCTGGCGATCGCGACGATGGCGGGCGGTGGCAGGCAGAGCACCATCGGGCAGGGTACGTAGGACGGGAACGTGTCGCGGCTGGCGTTGAGGTTGGCCACTACCACCGAGAACTCGGGCGGGTCAGCCGTCATCGACGTATCGAGGCCGATGACGAACAGCGCGCCCGCGTCCTGAAGGTCGAGCGTGCGCAGTTCGTCGAGCAGGTGATCGGTGTGGTTGTTGAGAAAGCTGACTTCGACGATCCGCTTGTCAGGAAGCGCAGCCTTGACGGCCTCGATGGCGTCGCGGCGGGCCTCCTGGGAGCGGCTCTCCACGAAGAGCAGCGAAAAACCGTGCCGGAGCCGAATCGCGGTAATGAGTGCAGCGATTTCACCCGCGTTGTCGGGCACGGCTGGGAGATCGAACGGAGATGGGTCTTCGTCCATCGCACCCTCTTTACGCGAGCGTGGCCGCGGCCATCGCCGCCTTGAACTGCGTTAACTCGCGGACGATCGGGTTGACGGCGTACCAGGGCTCAGATGTGCCAAATGGCTCCGCCATCAGACCGCCGTTCACATACTCGAGCACCGTCAGTGCCTCCAGCATCTCGGCGTAGTCTGGGTCGTCGGGCGGGATCTGGTGGTCGTCAGGACGGTCGAGCTGGACGAGCTTCTGCCAATGCCCGGCCGGGATGGAGGTCGAGTACACGGGCACTATCTGCCGAACCGCGGCGTGCGCCGCTGTCAGCGGGACCGGCACGACGCCTTGAGCGTAGGTGGCGGCATCTTGCATGAATTGCATCAACGAGCGTGTGTGACCGCCGCTGTATTTGAGCAAAAATTCAAGCCCGTCGCCTGAAATTGCGTCCAGGAGCTGGGCCGGTTCGAGCCGCTTCTGGAGCATCGCCTGAAAGCAATCCCATCCCGGCTGATACCGCGTGGAACCATCGCGCTCGAACAGCTTTACGTTCGGGAGCACATACGGCGCCTTGTAAATCTGCCGCAGTTCGCCGCCAGAGCGCCGGACAAGGGAGAGCGGAACCGTGTAGAGGACGTGTGCGCCGAGAGATGTCAGTTGATAGTACCGTTCGATGAAGAGTTCGCGGTGAGAATCTGTCCCTTCTCCCCGTCGCTCGATGCGCCGCACTTTTTCCAAGTTATCCACGAGAATGACGAAATCGTCGTAGCGGGGCGTCCCTACGGCGACAGGATGTGCCCTGACCTTTTGGCGCGTCTCTTCGAACACAAGGCGCAGCGCGTCTAAGAGCCGCGTCGCCTGAGGGCGCAACGCATCCCTGACTTTAGTCCTGACCGTTGGCTCCGACCGCATCCGCTTTAGGCTCACGGTGAACCACGGGAGATTCACCTCGCCAGTTGGCCGGAGTTCACCTAAGAAACCAGAGGCATCGCCGAGGACCCGCCGGATCCCGTCGTCGGAGAGTTCAACGCTCAAGGTCGTCCGTAATGTCTCGGCTAAACCGGCTGTTATGGCGAGGAGAAGGTCGGTTGTGTCAGTGTCGAAGATGTCGAGATAGTCGTCGGCATTGATAATCACGGGAAGGAGGCGTTTGCGATCCCTGCCCTGGTTGGGCTTGCCCATCTCGTCCGCGAGCCGACGCAGCTCCGAGGACTTCCCGCTCCCTGTGTGCCCCGTGAAGAGCCGGCAGAGTGGCGTCGACGCGAGGCCGAACTGATCCAGGATGGCCCCGCGAAAGTTGCCCCCGCCCCGCGCCTCTGTGAAATCTATGTACTGCTCGTCCGTTGCCGGCCGCGCCGGGTCGCAGTTGTTGTAGATGCGGCGAAGGATTTCCTGCGGTTCCATGCTCGCTCAGTCTACCTCCTACAGGGCCAGCAGCGCCTCGATCTGCGGGAGGTGTTCGGCGTAGTGGCCGTTCGTGTTGCCCACGAAGTACGAGAGCAGCATCGCGCTGTCCCGCTCGTCCGGGTAGCCGGGACGGAGAAACTCGGTTTCAGGCAGCGCCGCGATCGTTGCGACCGTTACGGCGTGCGCGTCTTGCAATGCGCGCACGGCCTCGGCGCCGCTCAGGCCCTGCCCATTGACCGCGACAGCCTCGTTGATGGCGTCGCCGTTGCCCTTAGCCCAGGCCGCGGCGGAGATGCCGAGGGCGGGCGGGATCGGGTCGCGAAGCGCCTGGGCGACGACTTTGCGCTCCCAGCTCGCGAGGTGATGCAGGTGGTCGCGGATGCTCCAGCCGCCGTCTGGCGCGGCGAGGAGGCTCGCCTCGCTGAGGTTCGCAATCGCCGCCAACACTGCGTCGTAGCCGGGAGCGATGCGCCCCAAGAGGTCGGCGCGGATCGAATACCCCGCGGCCAGACGCTGCTCGAACTGCTCCCGGGTTGGCATCGTTTCCTCGGTCATTGGCACCCTGCGTTGGCCAACTCGGGCCAGGCCAGCAGGATACTGAGCGGCTAGCCGCCGCGCCACAGTATACTCAACCCGATGCGAGGATTGATCCTTTCGGGCGGCAAGGGCACTCGGCTGCGCCCGTTCACGTACTCCGGCGCCAAACAGCTCGTCCCGATTGCGAACATCCCCGTCCTGCATTTTCCGGTGCGGCAGTTGCTCGAAGCCGGCATCGACGAGATCGGGATCGTGGTTGGCGAAACAGAGCAGCAGATTCGCGACGCCATGGGTGACGGCTCGGCCTTCGGCGCCAAGTTCACGTACATCCGCCAGACCGAACCGCTCGGGCTCGCGCACGCCGTGGCCGTGTCCAGGCCGTTCCTCGGCGACCGGCCGTTCCTCATGTATCTGGGCGATAACGTCCTGCTCGGCGGGATCCGCGCGTTCGTGGACGAGTTTCGACGGACGGGCGAGCCCGCCGTCATCGTCCGTTCCGTGCCAGACCCTCAGGCCTTCGGGGTCGCGGAGGTGAGTGACGGCTACCTCGTGAGAATGGTGGAAAAGCCCAAGGAGCCGCCGACCGACCTCGCGGTCATCGGCGTCTACGCCTTCGTGCCGGAGATCTTCGAGGTGATCGCCAACCAGCGGCCGAGCGCGCGCGGCGAGCTGGAGATCGCTGACGCGATCAACGGGCTCGTGGCGGCAGGCCTGCGCGTGCGAGCGCCGAAGACCGAGGCGTATTGGATCGATACGGGAAAGATGGAGGACATCCTTGCGGCGAACCGCGCCGTGCTCGCCACCCTCAAACCCGAGGTCGACTCATCGGCCCGGGTCATCGATTCCGAACTCGTCGGCCAAGTCTCGATCGGCCCCGGCTCCGTCGTCGTCCGCTCCCGTGTGATCGGGCCTGCGGTGATCGGGCGAGACGCGCGCATCGAGCGCTCGGTGGTCGGGCCCGATGTCGCTTTGGGGGACCGGACGACCGTCCGCGATTCGACCGTCACCAACGCCATCGTGATGGACGACACTGTGGTCGAACGCTGCGAAGGAGTCGTCGATTCGATGCTGGGCAAGGACGTGCGGCTGACCAACCTCGCGGCTGGCTCGCGGCTCGCCCTGGGAGACCACAGCCGCGTGGAGGCCGGATGAAGGCGCTCGTCACGGGGGGGTGCGGGTTCATCGGCAGCCACGTCGTGCGCGCACTCGTCGCCGATGGCTGGGATGTCACGAACCTCGACAAGCTCACGTACGCCTCCAACCTCCGCAACCTCGACGAGATCGCCGGGCACCCGCGGTACCGGTTGATCGAAGGCGATGTCTGCGATCCGGCCGTCGTCGAGCGGGCGGTCGATGGCCAGGACCTCGTCATCAACTTCGCCGCCGAGTCGCACGTCGACCGGTCGCTGCTCGATCCGCTGGTTTTCGTGCGCACGGATATCGAGGGCGTCGTCGTGCTGCTCGAGGCGTTGCGGAAGCGGCCTAATGCCGCGTTCGTCCAGATGTCGACCGACGAAGTCTTCGGCACGCTGCCTGCGCCTCTTGAGGCGGCCGAGGACGCGCCGTTTAACCCATCCAGCCCGTATTCCGCGAGCAAGGCGGCGGCGGAGCTCCAGGTCCGGGCCTATGCGGGGACGTACGGGATGGCCGCCACCGTCCTTCGCTGCTGCAACGTCTATGGCCCGAACCAACACATCGAGAAGTTCATACCGCTGTTTCTCACGCGTGCGATGCGGGGCGAAAGCCTGCCCCTCTATGGCGACGGCCGCCAGGAGCGGGAGTGGATCTACGTTTCAGACCTCGTCTCCGCCGTGCGGTTGGTCGTGGGTCAGCTCCCGGCGGGCGGCGGGCTCCAGGAACTCCACGTCGGTTCTGGCGAGCGGCGCGGGAACCTCGACGTGGCCGAGCGGATCTGCGACATCGTCGAGCGGCCGCGGTCGCTGATCACGCCCGTCGCGGACCGGCCCGGGCACGACCGGCGCTACGCTCTGGACGCCGGCAAGCTGCGGGCGATGGGCTGGAGGGCCGAGGTGCCGTTCGAAACGGGCATCCAGCTCACGGCTGAATGGTACCGGGCGAACCCAGACGTCTGGGGGGCGGCCGCGAGCGCCGGCTTCGCCGATTACTTCCGCGAGCAATACGGTGAGCGTCTGTCCGAGCCTCGGCCGACGTAACCCGGCCACCCTACACCACGTCGATCCCCGGTTCGCCAGCGGAGATGACGCCGACTTTCCAAATCGGTTCGCCCGCCTGCGCGAAGGCGCGTTCCAGGGCGGCCGCTTTCCGAGGGCCGCAACCAAGCAGCAGGCCGCCCGAGGTTTGCGGGTCAGAAAGGAGCGGCCCGACGGTCGGATCGACGCTGGCGGCGAAGCTGGCGTGTTGTTCGGCCCAGTGGCGGTTACGGTTTTCGCCGCCGGTGTGGACACCCATCTCCGAGCATTCGCGGGCGCCGGTCAGGAGCGGGATCGCGGCGGATTCGAGGCGGGCGCGTACCCCTGAGCGCGAGACCATCTCCCAGAGATGGCCAAGGAGGCCGAAGCCGGTCACGTCGGTGCCGGCGCGGAGGCCGGCTGCGCGGGCCAAGCGCGCGGCGGCCATGTTTAGCCGCAGCATCGAGGCCTCGGCCGCGGCGACCCAGCCAGCTTCCGCCCGCCGCTGCTTTGCGGCCGAAAGGATCGTGCCCGTGCCGAGTGGTTTGGTCAGGTAGAGTCGGTCGCCGGGTTTGAGAGCGGCCTTGGTCAGCATCTTGCGCGGGTGGACGAAGCCGAGGACGGCGAGGCCGTACTTCGGTTCTGGGTCCCAAACGGAGTGGCCGCCGGCGATGACTCCCCCGGCCTCGGCGACCTTGAGGCCGCCGCCGCGCAGGAGGGCCGTGGCGGCGGCCGGCGGCAGGTCTTCGGGAAAGGCGGCGATATTGAGCGCGAAGGCGACCTCGCCGCCCATCGCGAAGACGTCCGACATCGCGTTGGCGGCCGCGATAGCGCCGTACGTTTCCGGGTCATCGACGACGGGCGCGAAGAAGTCGACCGTCGCGACGAGCGCCCGCGTAGCGGAGAGCGCGTAGACGGCGGCATCGTCGGGCACGCCAAGGCCGACCAGGAGCTGAGGATGGCGTTCGCCGCTGAACATCGAAGCGAGTGGCAGCAGAACCTGCGCCAGGGCCTCCGGGCCCACTTTCGAGGCTCAGCCGCCGCAACTCGTGAGGTCGGTCAGGCGGAGGATTTCTTCGCGTGTCACAGGCTCAGTGTAGGCGATCACGGCGGAACGAATGGGGCCGCTAGCCGGCGCGCGCGGTATTCTCGCCTAGGAGGAGCAGGTGGCCGTGGATGTCCCGGATGTCAGCGTGATCGTGGTCGCCTACGGTGGGCTGGACCTCGTCGTGCGCGCCGCGGACGCGGCGTTGGCCTCCCAAGGAGTCGGGATCGAGGTGATCGTCGCCAACAACGATATCCGGCGCCAGCAGCCGCGAACGCACGCCGATTCGTCCGATGCCAGCGGGACGGGGCTGTCCGCCGCCGTGCGTTGGCTGGAGGTTGGGTTCAACGCCGGGTACGGCGGGGCCTTGAATCGCGGCATCGCGGCGACGAGAGGACGGTACGTGCTGTGCCTCAACCAGGATGTCGCCCTCGCGCCCGATTACCTGGCCCGGATGACCGCGTTCTGCGACGCGCATCCAACGGCCGGCGCGGCCAGCGGAAAGATTCTCCGGACGCCGAGCATGGGCGAAGGGCCCGTCATCGATTCGGCCGGCGTATTCATGAAACGCCATCGGGGCGCCTTTGACCGGGGCGAAGGCGCCGTGGACGAAGGTCAGTTCGACGCGGCCAGCGAGGTCTTCGCGGCGAGCGGCGCCGCCCTGTTCGCCCGCCGTGCCGCCCTGGACGACGTTGCGGGCCGCGACGGCCCCTTCGACGAGGCGATGTTCATGTACAAAGAAGATGTTGACCTGGGTTGGCGCTTGCGCCTGCGGGGGTGGAGCTGCTGGTACCTCCCCGAAGCGGTCGCGTTTCATGGCCGGACTTCGTCGAGCCTGGCGGGGCGGGCTTACAGGGGCGGGGCCGGTGCATACTGGCGCGTGCTGCGTTCGAGGCCGCCTTACGTCCGGCGTCATTCTCTCCAGAATCAATGGCGCATGGTGCTCAAGGACGATAGCGCGCTGGCCTCATTCCGCGGCGCGCCCGCGATCCTGGGCCGCGAACTCGCGCTTACGGCGGCCAACGCGCTGGCCTCGCCGAGCGTCGCGATTGGCGCGGTCGCTGGTTTCGGACGAGGCCTTCGGGCGACCTTGGCCGAGCGGCGCCGCGTCCAAGAGCGCCGGACAGCGACCGGCGCCAGCATGGCACGGTGGTTCCGATGAGACGATCGCTGCGGCGGTGGCTGCCCGTCGCGGGAGTGACGGCCGGCAGCGGGCTCCAACGGGGGCTGGGCGCGCTTCTCACGCTGGTCTTGGTCGCCGTCGCCGCTCGGGCCGGTTCGGCGGGCGATGCGGCCGTCGTCGGCGTCTTGGCCGCCGTCGCGTTGGTCGCCGGCGCCTTCGCGGACTTCGGCACGACCCCTGCGATGCTGCGCGATTTCGCCACCCAACCACCGACACGGTTCGAGTTTCTGACGCTCGTCCGGCTCCGCGCTCTGGCGGCCGTAGCGGCCGGACTTGGCGTGGCGGCGATTGGTCTGGCGGCCGGCGACGATTGGCTGAGCGCCGCGCCCCTGGCTGCCCTCACCGTCCCGCTTGTCGCGATCATCGGGACTGCGACGCCCAAACTCGTGACCGACAAAGACGGCGCAACCCTCGGGATCGCCGCGGTCGCGGCCTTCCTCGTCGGCTTGGGGGTCGCGGTCGCGGCTGGAAGCTTCTCCGGGGAGCCTTGGGCGCTCCTGGCGGCGCTGCCGGCGGCACGGGCGACGGAGGCCGCCGTGCTGCTCTATGGCTGCCAGTTCTGGCGCAAAGGCGGCGCTGATCTTGAGCGCTACGGTTTCGCCTGGGCATTGTCGGCCTGGCCTCTAGCAGTCTACGGCCTGCTCCAAGTCGTGTACTTGCGCGGCCAGGTCATCGTGCCGGCGCTGATCCTCGACCGGATCGGGGCAGACAAGGTCACGCTGGGCTTCAACGTCTATTCCGCCGGCACACTGCTTCCCGGCGTGATCGCGCTCGCCACCTGGCCCATGATCGTCCGAGCCCAGCGCCGCTATCCCGAACGCATCGGGGTCCAGCTCGCCCAAGTGTCCGCGCTCAGCCTCGCGACCGTCTTGCCGATGACGGCCGTCCTGCTCATCGCCCCGGGTTTACTGCTCGATGTCTTGTTCGGCGAAAGCCCGGCCAGCCTGGAGGCCTACCTGCGCTGGACGGCGCTCGCGATCGTGTTTGTCGGCCCGAATGCATTGATGTTCACGGCTGTTTTGGCGCGAAGCTCCCAGGCGGTCGTTGCCTGGCTCTGGGCGGCGGGATGCGCCATTGGGCTCGCGGCCAACGTCGTCGCGGTATCGCTTTGGGGCGTCGCAGGCGCTGGGGTCGCGGTCCTCGCTGGCGAGGCGGGGCTCTTCGCGGTGTTAGTCTGGGTGATTTCGGGTTCGGCCGGGCGCTTGGTGGAGCGCTGGCGCAACGAGGCCCTCTTCCGCGAGAAGGGGCGCCGAGTCCTCGCGGGGCTGGGCGTAGCCGCCGTGGCCGGCGGGATGGGGGCCGTATTCGCCGATGACCTCGTCTTCCCGCGCGAAAATACGGGCATCCTCGCACTGCTCGCGGTGCCTCCGCTCCTCGCGGTCGTGATTTGGGCGACGGGATACGACTTCTTCGCGCCAGGCCCGATCTTCGCGCTGACCTGGTCGAGCGCCCTCGCGGTCGCGCAACTGCCGCTGTTCCCGAGTTTCAATTGGAGCGGCGAAATGTGGTTCCTGGCGACTGTGCCTCCTTCCGTGTTCGCTGTCGCCGGCGTCGTTGGGGCTGGAGGGACGGCGTTCGGGGGCTGGGCGCGCCGCCCGCAGTTCGATGCCGCCAAGGCTACGAGCTTCATCCTCCCGCTCGCCGCGTTCATCGGCCTTGGAGTGGCGGGGTGGGTTTACTTCTACCAAGCGCTCGGCACAATCCCCTTGTTGTCGGGACGGATCGATGAAGTACGGTTCGCCGAGTTTCCCTTCGCGGCACTGGTGGCGACGCGATTTGGCCACGTCGCCGTCATCGTCTGCGGGCTGCTGACGCTGACGGCGCCCGCGCGGTGGCGGCCGTGGTTCTTCCTCCTCGCTTGCCTCGGCACCATCCCGATGCTGTTGAGCGGCGGCCGCCTTTATCCCGTCTCGGTGGTCGCTTCGGCCGGCGTAGCCGGTATTTTGATCCGGGGCCTCGACAAACGTCTGGTCTGCGCTGCGCTGCTCGGGGTCGCGCTGATGCTGGCCGCCTCATCGGCCCTCTGGTTCCGCCGGTTAGATCAACAGGCGGACAACACCTTTAAGTCGTATCTCGACAACCGCCTCGCCCCGAGCCGGCCCGCTCTCTTGGTCTGGACGATCCCCTTGCAAATGTCAGTCGGCAGCAACATGCTCACGCTCGGCGACCTCGTGGAGAACGGCGCGCTCGAACGTGAAGCCGAGCCTGGCTGGTTCTCGCTGCGCTTCCTCGACCGGTTCGCGGCTTCGAAAGACCTGGAGGAGGTCGCTCGGGAGCACTCGCGCTTCAATCAGGTGACCACGACCTACATGGGCGAGTTTTACGCCGACTTCGGGCTGGCCGGTCCGCTCGTTTACTCGGTCATCGTCGGCTTCGTCTACGGCCTGTTGTACCGGTGGATGCGCGCCTCCCGGCGCCTGATACCGGCACTCTTGTACGCGTATAGCGCCAATTGGCTCGTCTTCTCGATCTTCCTGGGCTATTGGGCGACGCACGGGGTGTGGGTCGTCGATATCCCTCTCATCGTCTTCCTCGGGTACCTACTGACACGGGCGCGATCGCCGGTCCCGATCCCCGGCACGGCGCTGGTTGGGCCGGTCGAAGCGCCGACGGCGTGAGAGCTGGCTTCGGCGGTCGAAGCCCCGGCTTGCCACCGGCAATCGCTGGCCAGAGCATGATCAGCGAGCATCCCCCGGACGGAGGCCCGTGTGAGTCGCAAAGTGATCCTGTTCGAACTGAACGAAGTCCCGTTCGCGGTCATCGACCGGTTCATCCGCGACGAACCCGCGAGCGCCGTCGCCCGCGTTTACCAACGGTCCCGCCAGTACCTGACGATGGCGGCCGACACGCGGCAGCTCGACCCTTGGGTCACCTGGCCAACCCTCCACCGCGGGGTGCCAGATGAGCGGCATGGCATCCTGCATCTCGGCCAGCAACTCGCCCGCGTCGACGCGGAGTACCCGCCGATCTGGCAGATCCTGCGGGGCGCTGGGCGTTCGGTTGGAGTGTTTGGTTCCCTGCACAGCAGCAACGTCCCCAAGGACATGGCCGAGTACGCGTTCTACGCTCCGGATGTCTTCGCCGACCGCGTCCAAACCCATCCCGCGCACCTCTCGGGCTTCCAAGCCTTCAACCTGGCGATGACGCGCGCTTCCGCACGCAACGTGACCCGTGGCCTGCCCTGGTCCGAAACCGTGGGCTTCCTGGCGAGCATCCCGAGGCTCGGGATCCGGCCAACAACCGCCGTAGCAGTGGCGACACAGGTGGCGAGCGAAGTCGTCCATCCTGAGCGAAAGGTGCGGCGAAGAGCACTGCAGACGCGGCTGATGTATGACATTTTCGCGCGCCTATTGGAGCGGACACGCCCAGACTTCGCGACGTTTTATTCCAATCATGTGGCGGCGGCGATGCACCGCTACTGGGCGGCGGCTTTTCCGGATGATTACGAGGGCGGCGAACTCGACCCAGCCTGGCTCGAGCGATATGGCGAGGAGCTCCATGCGGCGATGGCGGAGTTCTCGAACATCCTCAGCCACTTGGCGCGCTTCGTGCTCGAGCACGACGAGTACGTGCTCATGATCACGGGGAGCATGGGCCAGGCGGCCATCCCGAATGAACGGACCTACGAGTTCCTCACCGTCACGGACGCGGACCGATTCGCGAGTCAGCTCGGGGCGCCAGCCGGGAGTTGGCGGCAACGGTTCGCGATGGTCCCCTGCCTCAGCCTCGAAGTCGATGAAGCCTACCGGGCCGCGGCCTGCGCCCGGCTGGAGACGCTCGTCGTCGGCGGCAAGCGGATGGTGCGCGACCATCGGCCGATCGCGCCGCTCTCCTACGATGAATCCGATGGCGCGCTGCACGTCTTCGTCCAGTTTGACAATTACGCCGGGCCCGGAATCGCGGAGATCGGCGGCCAGGTGGCCGCACTGGCGGATCTGGGCCTGGGCATGATGGCACACGAAGATGGCGTGAACTGCACAGCTCAGCATGTCCCGGAGGGCGCCTTGGTCGTCTTCGACCCGCGCGTGCGGGCGCCATGGGACGGGGCCCGGCCAGCAATCTCGACGCTCGATATTGTCCCATCGCTATTAGCAAACTTTGGAGTCAAGCGGCCGGCGTATCTGGAAGGGGTCGCCAACGTCGCGCTGTAGCGCGCGCTCGGTCAGCCCTTTGGTGAAAGTCACGAGTTTCTCGGCCAACCAGCCCGCTCCGTGGCCGTCGCATGGTTCAAGTCCTCGACAGTCGGCGCCTGCGGCGGAACGTTAGTTGTGGGCGATCACCTAGCGGGCGCCGCGGG
>CAMAUF010000012.1 GCA_945861295.1 bacterium
GAACGCCTTGCCGCGCTGCGTCGCTTCACGCGCGTTGAGGGCACGTCGGGCGGCTTGGGCCGCTTCTTCGTAGCGGCCAGCTTCGTGCAGCGCCGCCGCCAGGTTCAGGCTGACCTGGGCGTCGTCTGGCTGCTGGGCCTGGGCTTCGCGGAAGAGCGCGATCGCGGATGCCGCGTCCCCAGCCGCCAACGCTTCGCGGCCTTGTTCGTTCAGGTCGTAGGCGCGCGTTTGACAGCCGCCAAGGATGACGACGAGGCAGGCGAGCCCGGCGACTTGCGCCAAGCGCCGACCGCGCCGGTGTTCCACGAGTAAGGCGAGGGCGACCAGCGCCAGCGCGGCCCCGGCGAACCATTGGTATCGTTCGACTGGGAAGGTGAACGCTTGGCGGTCGAAGCGGGCGCGGTTCAAGGTCGTTAGCCGGCCCTCGACGATGCCGGGCAGCGACCGCAGGTCCGATCCGGCGTACCGTCCGCCAGCGGCCACGGCCAAGGCTCGCAAGAACGGCTCGTTCAGCTTCGAGATGAGGATGTTGCCTTGGGCGTCCTTTTTCGGCGCTTCGCCTTTGGCGCCGGCCTCGAACACCGGGATAGGCCCGCCTTCCGGCGTGCCGGCGCCAGCGACGATCAGTTCGATGCCGGAGTCGCGGATGCGCTGCGCGACGCCGGCCGGGTCCGCGCCGAGGTCGTCGCCGTCCGTGATCAGGACCATGAGACGCCCGGCCTCCGTGCCGTCGAACCCGTCGATGGCGATGTCCAGCCCGGAAGATGCGCTTGTGCCGCCGTCGACCAGGACCGGGCCGGGCTCGATCGAGGCGATGATCTGGACGGCGGCTTCGAGGTCGCTCGTCAGCGGGAAGCGAGTCCGGGCATCGCCCGCAAAAATGACGACACCGACGCGGTCACCACCGAGCCTCCCGACGGTCGCGATCAGGGCTTGCTTGGCGGCGGCCATCCTGTCCGGCGCCACATCGTGGACTGCCATGCTGCGCGAAACATCGAGCACGAAGATGACTTGCGCGCCCTTGCGCGGGATCAGCGTCTCCTGCGTGCCCCACCGCGGTTGGGCGGCGGCGACGATGGCGGCGGCCGCCGCAAGGGCGACGAGCGCGCCCGCCAAGTAGGGCGGACGCGCGGCCGCCCCGCGGCTGAGGCCCCGCAGCGCGCCGCGCACGCTGCGGATGCCCCGAAGCCAGACCACGACAGCCAGGACCACGACCACGAGGAGCGAGAGGAGCCATGGTTGGGCGAAGCTCATGCCGGGTTCCTCCGCAGCCAGGTCGCCCGGAGGACCAGGTCCGCGAGCAGGAGGGCGACCGCGGGGATGAGGAACCAGAACAGCAAGTAGTCGAACTGCTCGTAGCGGTCGCGGCCGACGGCGCTCTTCTCCAGGCGGCCGATCTCCTCGTAGACCTCCTGGAGCGACGCTTGCGTATCGGCGACGAAGTACTTGGCGCCTGTATCTTCGGCGATCCGCGTCAGCAAAGGCTCGTCCACTTCGCTTGACCCAGGCGCCGAGACGACGCCGATCGTGTAGACCTTGATGTTGAGCGCCTTGGCGATACGGGCGGCGGCGTCCGGCGTCAGCGAGGGTGCGTTGTGCTGCCCGTCGGTCAGGAGGATCACGATCCGGGAGGCGGCGGTCGAATCGCGCAGCATGTTCACGGCAGCGCCCAGGCCGACTCCGATCCCGGTGCCGTCGGCGGTCAAGCCCGTTTCGATGTCGCCAACCAACTCTTCCAGTGCGCCATAGTCGAGCGTCGGCGGCGAAAGGGCGAGGGCATCGCGTTGGAAGACGACGACGCCGATGCGGTCGTTCTCCCGGCCCTGTATGAAGCGCTGGATCACCTCTTTCGTCGCCTCGAGCCGTGTCTTGCCGCGCTCGAACTCGACGGTCATCGAGCTGGAGATGTCGAGCGAGAGGGCGATGTCGATCCCCTCGGCCTTGACGCGGGCGTTGGCGTCACCGACCCGTGGACCTGCCAGGGCGATGGCCAGGAGCAGGATGGCGAGGCCACGCAGCGCGGGCAGGAACGGGAGCAAGCGCATCCGCAACGAGCGGGGCGCCGCGGCGAGCCCGCCGCCGCCCGGCAGGGGGATTGATGGGGGTGGCGGCC
The DNA here is from genome assembly GCA_945861295.1 of bacterium. Lineage (GTDB taxonomy): Bacteria > Chloroflexota > Dehalococcoidia > Tepidiformales > Tepidiformaceae > CAMAUF01. The sequence goes on from CAMAUF010000012.1 coordinate 2,114, forward strand.
CGAATCGGCCCGCGAGAAGCACGGGCAGCGCGAGCACAGCCGCGCCGAGCAAGGCTGGGGTTGCGAGTTCCAAGGCCACTAGCCCACCGCCTCGACGATCTCGCGCGCCATCGTCAGGTCCGCGCGGCGGCGTTCGGCGGCGGGGCGGTAGCCGGCGTAGACGACGGCGTCGCACTCCTCCAGCAGGCCCGTCACCAGCCGGGCTTGCCAGCGGTCGACCCCGAACGTCTCCATCCGCCGCTGGAGTTCGTGGGTGGTCATGGCGTGGGCGGGGAAGGCGTACCGTTGGCCGAGCGCGCCCCGGACCGTGACGGCGAGCGAGCGGTACGCCCGTACCGGGTCCTCGTCGAGCAGCGTCTCGGCCGAGCCCAAGTCCGCGACCGGGCGGAGCTCGACGGCGGGCGCCGCTGCGCGGGGCGGCCGGCTGCGTAGCCACTGCGCCAGCCTCGCGATGGCCGCGAACAGCGCCGCGGCCGCGGCCAGAGCCGCCAGCGCCAGGCCGGGACGCAACCATGGCGATTCGGCGCCCGCGATCCCGCCAGAGGCGGCGAGCGGGCTCAGCTCCAGCGGCGCCCCATCCGGCACGGTCGCGATCACGTTCCAGCGCACCGGTGGGAGCGTACGCGGCGAGACCACTCCAGCCGCGACGATGTTGACGGCCGGTTCGAACGGCCGCTCGCCCGGGAGAAACGGGGCCACCACAACCTCTATCCGGTGGAGCACTTGGCCATCGCTCTGGGGTGTTTCAGTTTGGCGGGTGAGCCGAATGACTTCGACGCCATCCCAGCCAGGGTGCGCTGGGTCGAGTTCGACCAACGCGCCGGCCGGAGCGATGACTTCGAGCACGAGCGTCGCTTGTTGACCAACGAGGAGCGTGGTCGCTTTCAGCGTCGCGCTGTCGTCGGCGCGCGCCGAAACCAAGGGCAGCGCCGCGGCGGCCACCAGGACGAACACCAGGGCGCCCACGCGGAGTGTCATGCAGCGGCCACCCCCCGTTTCTTGAAGAAGCGAAGCAGCTCAGGCACGTAGTCCCGTTCGACGCTGAGGCTGATCTCGTCGATCCCGAGTTCGCCGAAGAGGCGTTTCCGTTCGCGGTCGAGGTCGCGGACAGCGTCCGCGTAGGCCTGGCGGATCCGGCGGTCGCCGCTATCGACCTCGATCGGTTGGCCCGTCTCAGCGTCCGCGACGCGGATCAGTCCCGCATCTGGGAGCGCTTCGTCGAGCGGCTCGCGGACGCGGATGGCGATGATGTCGTGCCGCCGGGCGGCCGCCCGCAACGGCCGCGCGTACTCGGTTGCGAGGAAGTCCGAGACCAAGAACACCGTCGCCCGCCGTTTCTGCACGCCCGTCAGGTACTCCAAGGCCGCGCCGATGTCGGTGCCTCGGGTCTCGGGCCGCGTCCACAACACTTCGCGGATGACGCGCAGGACGTGGGTGGGCCCGGCCCCTGGCCGGACGTACCGCTCGGGCTTGCTCGCGAAGAGCAGCAGGCCGACGCGGTCCTTGTTCCGGATAGCGGCGAAGGCGAGGACGGCGCACACCTCGGCGGCGAGGTCGGCCTTCGTCCGTGGCAGGGCGCCGGCCGACTGCGAAGCGCTGACGTCGACCACGAACATCACGGTCAGGTCGCGGTCCTCGCGATACCGCCGGACGACTGGCTGGCCCGTCTTCGCGTACGCCTTCCAGTCGATCGAGCGGACGTCGTCACCGACAACGTAGGGCCGGAGTTCGTCGAACTCGACGCCTTTGCCGCGGAAGACGGCCTGATATTCGCCCAGGAAGAGGTCATTGACGAGGCGGCGGGCACGGATTTCGATGGCGCGCACGCGGTCCAGCATCTCCGGTGGGATGCCCCCGGGGCGGCCGGAAGGCGTCAACGGTGCGGACTCGCGTTTGCGGCGACGCCAGAACATCCAGTCCACCCTACTTTCGACCGCGTGAGCTACGGGATTTCGACCCCTTGGAGGACGCGGTCGATGAGGTCGTCGGTCGTCAGTTCCTCCGCTTCGGCTTCGTAGGTCGTCACGAGGCGGTGACGCAGGACATCGTGGGCGAGCGCCTTCACGTCATCCGGGGTCGTGTACGCGCGGCCGTTGAGGAAGGCGTGGGCGCGCGCGGCCTGGGCCAGCGCCATGCTCGCGCGGGGCGAAGCGCCGAACGCGATCAGGGAGGCGAGTTCCGGCATTCGATACGCCGCCGGCCGCCGCGTCGCATACACAAGCTGGACGATGTAGTCCCGCAGCGCTTCATCGATCACGACTTCGTGGACGGCGGCGATCGCCTGTTCGAGCGCGGCCTTCGTCGCCACAGGCCGTCCGGCAGGAAACGCTCCGTTCAGCGACATGTCGAGGATCTGGCGCTCCTCCGGCCGGCTGGGATAGTCGACGCGCGCCTTCATCAGGAAGCGGTCGAGCTGGGCTTCGGGCAGCGGGTAGGTGCCCTCTTGTTCGATCGGGTTCTGCGTCGCCATTACGAGGAAAGGCGTGTCGAGCACGAAGGTTGTCCCGCCGATGCTGACGCTGCGCTCTTGCATCGCTTCCAGCAGGGCAGACTGGACCTTGGCCGGAGCGCGGTTGACTTCGTCGGCCAGGACGAGGTTCGCGAACAGCGGGCCTTTACGGATGCTGAAGCGGCCGTCGGCGGGGCTGAACACCTCGGTGCCGATCAGGTCGGCCGGGAGCAGGTCCGGGGTGAACTGGATCCGCACGGACGAAAGGCCGAGCGCCTGGGCCAATGTCGTGACGGTGAGCGATTTGGCGAGGCCGGGCACGCCTTCGACGAGGACGTGGCCCTGGCAGAGGAAGCCGATCAGCAGCCGGTCGATCAGCGCGTCTTGGCCGACGATCGTGCGATGCACTTCGGCCCGGACGCGCGCGATCGTCTCCGCGGCTTCGGCGGCCCTGGGCGAAAGCGTGCGGACGGCGGCGGTCATGGCGGCTCCGAGCGAAATCCGCCACGGAAAGGGTGGCGCTGGCGGCATTGTACGCGCCCGACCGAAAACGGCGATTAACCTAGCGACTGGCGAGCTCTCACGCGTCGCTGGGCGGGTTGCCCAGATAACTCGTCCGCGCGAAGGCGACGGCGATGACGCGCGCGGCGCCGTGCAGCTTCAAGACGCGCGCGCATTCGTCGACCGTCGCGCCTGTGGTCACGACATCGTCGATGACGGCGACGGTTTGGCCGGTGAGTGGCGGGCCGTCGTAGCCAAAGGCGTCGCGGACGTTCGCGATCCGCTCCTTAAGCCCGAGGCCGACCTGGGGACGCGTATGGCTGACCTTGAGCAGGTTCAACCCCACCGGCCAGCCCGTCGCGCGCGCGATCAGTTCGGCCTGGTTGAAGCCGCGTTTACGCCGCCTTCGCGCGTGGATCGGGGCCGGTATGGCGATATCGAACGCCTCAACCTTGCGAAGATCAGCCATCGCCGCCCCCATGATCCCGGCGGCGGCGCGGACCCCGCCGAACTTGAGAAGGTGCGTCAGGTCGCGGGCCGGGCCTGTCATTTCGTAGGCGGCGAGGCAGCGGTCGATCGAACTCCAATGGAGGCAACGCGGGCAGTAGTCGGCGGCGGGCCAGGCAGCGGCGCAGTTCTTACAACGCCCTTCGCCCTTGGCGGAGGTCATCTTGGCGGCGCAGCGAGCGCAAAGCAGCGTGCGGAACGCGCCGCAGCCGGCGCAGCGCTGCGGGTAGAGCAGGTCCAACGCTCCGCCGGCCAGGGCCTTGAAGCGGGCGAGCGGGGCCGTCTGCGTGCGCATCGTCAGGCACGATACAATGGGCGGGTGACCGTCACCATCTTGCTCTTCGCCTCTTTGGCCGAAGCCGCGGGCTTTCGCCGGATCGAACTGCCCTTGGAAGCGGACGACACCGTCGGGGCCGTCCGCGACCGGCTGATCGGGCGATACCCGGCGCTGGCCAGGTTTGTGCCGACGCTCCTCTACGCCGTCGACGAGGAGTACGCTCGTCCAGATACCGCCGTCGCCGCCGGCGCCACACTCGCTCTCATCCCACCTGTGTCCGGAGGCTGACGAAATGCTGATCCGTGTAACGCCCGACGTGCTCGAACCAGGCCCCGCCATCGCGGCGGTGGAGTCGCCGTCGGCTGGCGCTATCGACATCTTCCTCGGCGTCGTGAGGGACAACAATCTCGGCCGCCGCGTGCAGTACCTCGTGTATGACGCCTACCCGGCGATGGCCGAGAAGGTGATGTCCGCCATCGCCGGCGAAGCAAAGGAACGCTTCGGGCTCGAAGCGGTCGCCGTCCTCCATCGCACTGGCCGTCTCGAAATCGGCGAGACCAGCCTGCTGATCGCCGTGAGTTGCGGTCACCGCAAGGCGTCGTTCGAAGGCTGTCACTGGCTGGTCGACGAAATCAAGAAGCGCGTCCCAGTCTGGAAGAAAGAGGTGTGGGACGACGGCGAAGAGTGGGTCGAAGGGCCTGAATCGCTCGGCCTCCAGCAGGCGCCCGCGAGCATGCGGTCATGAGCGGCCACCCACACTCGTTCAGCCGTTACTGCATGCAATGCGGCCAGCGCCTCACCACAGCGATCCCGGAGGGCGACCGCAAGCGGCGCCTCGTCTGCCTGGATTGCGGCTTTATCCATTATATCAACCCCCGGCCGGTCGCCGGCACGATCCCCGTGCGGGCAGACGGGCGATTCCTCCTCCTGCGCCGCGGGATCCAGCCGCGCATCGGCACATGGGTCTTCCCTGGCGGCTACATGGACGTGGGCGAAACGGCCGAGAGTGCGGCGGCCCGCGAGACCCTCGAAGAAGCGAACCTTGAAGTCGCGAACCTCGAACTGCTCGGGGTCTACACGCGGCCGGAGCCAGGCGTCGTCGTCATCGTCTACGTGGCCGAGGCGACGAGCGAGGCTTCGGTCGGGGAGGAGACGACCGAAATCGGTTGGTTCGCTCCTCACGAGATCCCCTGGGACGACCTCGCCTTCGACTCCACGACGGCGGCGTTGACCGACCTCGTGCGCCGCCTCGCGGGCCAGTAGGCAGCGGGAACCACAAAATTCGTCGCGACCGCTCTGTGCGGCGAACCTGGGCACGCGAACAGGTGCGTTGCCGGATAGAGTGCTAGGCGCTCACCGTTACAGTTCGTAATTCAGGACAGCGCGTCCGTGAATTTTAGACAGACGGTTAAGCGCAAGATGGGTCGTGAGAGAATGGGCCGAGAGTCGGCCGAGGTGAACATGAGATGGGATTGCTAACTTGGATTCTGGTCGGGCTGGTCGCCGGGCTCGTCGCGCAGTTAGTGCTTGGCGGCGGAGCGGGCGGCGGCTTGCGGGGCATCGCCGTGACCATCCTCCTCGGGGTCGGTGGGGCGCTGGTCGGCGGGTTCATCAGTTCTGCGATGGGCTGGGGCGAAGTCACAGGCTTCAACGTCCCGAGCCTCGTCATCGCCAGCCTCGGCGCGATCGGCGTCATCGTCGCCTTCCGGGGCATTGCGTCGAACCGCGGCAACCGTGGACTCATCTAAGGTCAACGTCGTGGCCCACCGGCCACGCTCGCATGAGAGGGGCATCAAGGCGACGCGCAAGGCGCCGCCAAGCGGGCCGACAACCAGGTCAAGGACGGGGTTGGGGGCGTGGCCAACCTGACGACCGGGCGGGGGCCCCCGCCGGGAGTCAAGCAACTGCGCCGCGCGACGCGGATTTTGGCGCAAGCACGAATGGGTAGCACCGCCGTCGCGCGGCGGCGCCAACTCCCGAACTCAGGTACACCCGTGGCGGACGCGCCTGCGTCGTCACAAAGGAGCACTTTCGATGGACAAGACTTCGACAGACACCAAGTCCGGCGCCGAACTGAAACCAGCGGTAGTGGCGGTTCCGCCGGCCGTGGGTGCGTTCCGAGCCAAGGCCGGTGATCCCAGCCCACTCACTGCGACGCCCAAGAACGCCCTGCAGGCGTCGCCGGCTGACAGTCATCCAGCATTGAAGCTGGACCCACGCCAGGGGGCAGGCGACCACAAAGACGTCGTGGACGCCATTCCTACCCCCATGAAGGATGCGGCCGCTCGCTAGGCTCACCGCGATTCGGGGACTGGGGCCAGGAGGATTGTGGGGACGACCCCGCTGGCCCCAGCCGTACGGCGCGCGCCCGTCTGCGAGGACCTCCTCGTTTGCTGGCCGAAACCTTCGCTCGCGATAGCCCCGCGCCCTCAACGCAACGTGTTATGGTGTATGTCACAGGGTGTTGGCCCCCAAGAGCCAAGCCCCATGTGGAAGCTGGCCCCCTACGTTAACCCGACCCTCGCCCGAACGACCCGCAAACCGGATTCTTGCCGCGATGGCGGCGGATGACTACGCGCACATGTCCCTGGCCCGGACTCTTCAACCGCTGCGGATGCGTGAGACGCTTCAGGAAGCCGGCGAGCCACCGGAATTCGTCTATTTTCCGACGAGCGGCATCATTTCTGCCCTCACGGTGCTCGAAAACGGCATGATGATTGAGTTCGCCACTGTTGGCCGCGAAGGCACCACCGGCGTCCCGATCTTTCTCGGTATGGGCGAATCGAACATGGCCCTGATCTCGCAGATGCCGGGCGAGACGCTCCGCATGACGACCCCCGACTTTCGCGATGAGCTCCTCGTAAACCGCAGCCTCGCCGCGATCATGGGTCGCTACAGCGGCGTGCTGCTCGCCCTGGTCGCGCAATCGGCCGCCTGCAACCGCGCCCACCACGTGGACCAGCGGTGCGCGCGCTGGTTGCTGATGACGCACGACCAATCCGCCGCCGACGATTTCCCAATCACGCAAGAGTTCCTGGCCCACATGCTCGGGGTCAGCCGTCCGAGCGTGACCCTCTCCGCCACCGTCCTGCAAGCCGCGGGCTTGATCGCCTACCATCGCGGCAAGATGACGGTCATCGACCGGGCTGGCCTCGAAGCCGCTTCCTGCGAATGTTACGCCGTCGTCCATCGCTCGTTCGTCCGCTTGGCGGAGTGATTCGGAGAAGAATCAGCGGCGACCCCATAAACCTTGCCCGCTGCGCGAAAGTCAGCTTCGTCCGGCGCCTACCGCTTTGCCCACGGCGGCGTTGACCGACCTCGTGCGCCGCCTCGCGGGCCAGTAGGCAGGCACCCGCGGTCCTCAAGTGTTGTTAAGCGCACGCTTCCAGAGCATCGCGAACTTCGATGATCGGTATTGTTACGCCTCCCTTCCAATCGTTATGCCATCGCGTACGCTTTGAGAGAAAGCTCCGCAACCAGCGCGTAACGCAACGCAACGTCCACATCCACTGGTCAACATCGAAGCCTGCCATCGAGGCGAGCTGCGGCATGTGCGAGAGCCTACGGAGGATCTGAGAAATGACAACCAACGCAAACGAAACCAGGACCTTCGCATCACCTATCTCGCAAGAGGAAATCGCCCGCGGGATGCGCATGCTGAACGTGATGAACGAGCTGGGCGGAAAAGTTGCCTCGGCCACGCTCCTGGAACTGATACAAATCGCCAGCGGTCAATCGACGCGCGAACCGGCCGCGAACGATTGGCGCTTCAAGCACCCGGCATGGAGCGCGAACCCCTTCTACAAGGCCGTCGCCCAAACGTACCTCGCCTGGTCAGAGGCGGTGACCACCGCTATCGAAGAGACCGAATCTGAAGACTGGCGCGAGGCCGAACAGCTGCGGCTCGCTGGCGTCGTGCTCACGAGCACGCTCGCGCCGACGAATTCGCTTTGGACAAACCCGGCCGCACTGGAGCGGGCCCGCGAGACCGGCGGCGCCAGCCTCACGCGCGGTTACGAAGCCTATCGCCGCGACCGCACCGAGAAGCGCGCGCTCCCCGTCCAAGTCGATTCGAGCCCATACGAGGTCGGCAGAGATCTCGCCGCCACCCCGGGCGCCGTCGTCCATCGCGAGGAACTGTTCGAGATCATCGAGTACCGGCCGACGACTCCGGCTGTGCGGGTCCGTCCGCTCCTGATCGTGCCGCCGCCGATCGGGAAGTACTACTTCCTCGACCTCGCGCCCGGCCGCTCGCTCGTCGAGTACGCCGTCAGCCGCGGCCTGCACGTCTTCATGCTGAGCTGGCGCAACCCCGGTCCCGAGCAGCGCGACTGGGACCTTGATACCTACGCGGCCGGCATCGTGCGCGGGACCGAGGTCGCCCGGACTGTCGCGGCGAGCGAGGATCTCAACGTCCTCGGCTTCTGCGCCGGAGGGATCGTGCTCTCCACGGCCCTGAGCCACCTGGCCGCGACGGGCGACACCCGCGTCAACGCCGCCTCTTTCGGCGTCATGCTGCTCGACTTCGACGCGCGGACGAGCATCGGCGCCTTCTCCCCCGCGACGGTGTTGGAGACGGCCCGGAACCGCTCGGACGAACTGGGCATCCTTCCGGCGGAAGACCTCGCGACGACCTTCGCCTGGCTACGCCCGAACGACCTCGTTTGGAACTACTGGGTGAACAACTACCTCATGGGCGAAGAGCCGCCCGCGAACGACATCATGGCGTGGAACAACGACGGGACGAACCTCCCCGCAGCGCTCCACCAGGACTTTCTGCGGTTCTTTGGCACGAACGCCCTGGCGGAAGCGGGCAAGGTCACCGTCCTCGGCAGCCCGGTCGACCTCAGCAAAGTCGAGTGCGACACCTACTTCATGGGCGCGGTCAACGACCACCTGACGCCCTGGAAGGCGTGTTTCCGGTCAAGCCAGCTCTTCGGCGGCGACCGCACTTTCGCGCTCAGCAACGCCGGTCACATCGCCGGGCTGGTCAACCCCCCGAGCAATCCCAAGGCGCGCCATTTCGTCAGCACAGCCCCCGATGGTGAGCCCGAAGCGTGGCTGGCGGGCGCCGAATCGCGACCAGGGACCTGGTGGACGCACTGGGCCGACTGGATGATCGCCCGGTCCGGCGACGAGCGTCCCGCTCCGGCGAACCTCGGCTGCGACGCCTATCCCGCCCTCGATGTAGCTCCTGGCCGGTATGTGCATGCCAAGGCAGCGACGGTGGCCGCGGCCGGTTAAGCCGCCGCCCGGCCGGCCGCGGGCTCCTCGCGGGAGAGAAACGCCTCGACGACCGGGGCCAGCTCGGCCGCGCGGGTCAACAGCCCGAGATGGCCGTCCGGAAAGATGTGGAGCTTCGCCCGAGGTATGAGGCTGTGCATCAGGTAGGCATTGGCGAGCGGGATGAGCGGGTCGTCGTCACCCGCGAGGATGAGGGTTGGCTGACACAGCAGCGGGAGCATCGGGACGCTGAGCCAACCGGCCGCCGCTAGCTGCTGATACCGATACCCCGTCGGATCGGGCTGGCGGCCGACAGCGAGCACGGTCGCCAAACCGGGGTGGCGCCGAAGCTCCCCGCCATAGATCTCGCCCGCGATCGAAGCCAGATATTCCGGATCGCCGTGGCGTTTCGAATCGCCCATGGAGAACAACGCCCGCAGCTCGCCCGGAATCACCATGCCCGGGCAGGTGCTCGCCAGGATCAGCCGCCCGCAGCGGGCGCGATGTTGGAGCGCGAACTGCTGGGCCGCGAGACCGCCCCAGGAGAGGCCCAGCACATCGACCGTCGGCTCGTTGAGCGCGTCCAGCAACTGGGCCGTGAGCCACGCCAGAGCCCAGAGGCGGTAGGGACGGCGTGGGGGCGCCGAGAGCCCGACTCCCGGCACATCGAAACGGATCACCGTCGTCGCTGGGTCCAGCGCTTCGACGAACGGCGCGAAGGTTTCGAGACTGGCGCCGAGCCCATTGAACAGCAGCAAGGGCGGCCGCTGGCCGTCGCCAGCGCGGACCGCGACGCGGATGTCGTACCCGTTCAGTCGCAAGAACTCGACCCGCTCACCCGTTAGCGTCGCCTTCATCGTGCCTCCCAGCTGGCCCCTCGTTGGAGCAAATGCGGTGTCTCGAATCCGCCGAATCTATTCTTTCTGTCGCTTACGCACCTGGCTGTCGCTTACGCACCTGGCGGGCGAGGGCACGCCGTTCGCTCGTCGCGCCAGGTGTCCGGCTTGAAGGCCACAGCCGGCGGGCGCGTCATGGCAGCGTTTCGGCAATCGCCAACGCCTGCTCGAGCGAGAGCGATTCGGACTCCAGTCGATAGGTAAGCGCCGCGCCGCGCCAGACCAGCGTCGGGGCGCGCACGGTGCGACGCGTGCCGACGACCTCGCTGCCGTCCGGCCGGAGGATGCGGACGACCCGCTCCGTCGTCTCCATCCAATAAGCGGGCTGGCCGCGGACGGTGACCTCCTCCAGTATCCGGCCATCGGGCAGGCCCTTGGCGAAAAGGAAGTCGGGAGTCTCCCAGAGGGTGAACTCGGGATAGATCGCGATGAAGACACGCACGCCGAGGTACGGCAGCCGGTAGAGGCGCGGCTCGCCAGCTCCCTCCACGTACTCCGGGGTGAATCCGACCGCGGCGGCCGCCTCCGAAGCGGTGATTGGCGAAGCGATGGATTCGACCGGCACGGGCGTCGGCAGCGGCGTCGGCGTCGTCCCTGCGCGGGGCGTTGGCAGGATCTCCACCTGTTCGCCTTGGACGCGGAGGCCGAGGAAGTCCGCGACGGCCTCGCGGCTCTCTGGCAGGGCGAGGACGACCGCCAGCGCGGCCACGACTGCGATGGCGACGCCGGCGGCCGCGAGGCGCAAAGTCTGGGGCCGACGTTTGCCTGGCTCGGCCGTGGCCAGAGCGAATTGGGGCGTGGCTGGGTACGCGGCCGCTGCCGCGTCGGCTTCGAGGAGGCGTTCGAGCCAGTCGCGCGACGGTTCAGTCATCGGTCTGGCCCCCTTTCCTCGAACGTGTGGCGCAGGTGTGGGTAGCGTGCCTCGATGACGCTCCGCAGCCGTTGGGAAGCGCGTGAGAGGCGCGACTTGACGGTCCCCGGCGCGACGGCGAGCGCGACCGCCATCTCGCGTTCGTTCAGGTCGAGGTAGTAGCGGAGGTAGAGTGCGACCCGGTCGTTGGCCGGGAGCGTCGCGATTGCTTCCTGAACTTCTGACCTCCGTTCAGCGGCTTCGACGGTCGACTCCGGCCCGGGGCGAGACGCTTGACCCGCCCAGATCCGCGGCAGCCAGGCGAGCCGCCGGCCTCGCGAACGCACTTCGTTCAACGCAAGGTTCACCGCGATCCGGATCAACCAGGCGCCGAACGGGTCTCCCAAGCGGAAGCGGTCGAGCGAGCGGTAGGCACGGACGAACGCCTCCTGCATGACATCCTCTGCGGCCGCGGCGTCGTGGAGTACAAGGTAGGTCGCGCGGTAGGCCCGCTCGCGGTGGGCTTCGACGAGGGACGCGAAGGCATCGCGGTCGCCCGCGAGGACGGCCGTGACCGCCGCGTCATCGTTGGCGATTGGCGTCACCTGCCTGTTCTACACCGCTGGGCGGATGTTGGTTCCGTAGCTGTTCAGCGGACGACGGTGACGACTTCCGGATCGACCCGGACATCGCCCACGGTCAAGAAATCGCCTTCGAGGGCGGTCGACCAATGGAGGGCGCCATCGCTGTACTCCGCCAACACGGCGCCATTGCCGAGCGGGAGCCAGGCGCGCACTCCGGGCGTGGTCAGGACCCGGTGCGAGCCGTCCGCGAGGCTGAAGAGTGCGACGCCTTCGCTCTCGTGGTCGTAGTAGCGCGAGGCGAACGGGATGGCGAGTGTCGAGGGGTCGACCAAGAACGGTTGCGTGAGGTTCAAGGGCCGCTTCCCCGCTGGGAGAGCGAAGTGCTCGCTCTCGCCGCCATCGACATCGCGGAAGACATAGGTGCCGTCCGAAAAGAGGATGCCGATTGCGCCCGAGACGAACGGAATCGTCACCCGCGGCACGGCGGGATTGCGGCTGATGGTCGGGTCCTGTTCGAAGGGAAGTGTACGGAAGGCGACCTCTCGGGAGACCGCGCCCGTAGCGAGGTCGACGAACGAGACGACCGGAGGCCCGTTCGTCGCCCAGATTGGCTCGCCGTCCGCGGCGCGCGCGCGGACTTCGAGCGGACCGCCACAGGTCAGTGCGACCACCGTCCGCTCCAGCAGCACCGGGCTGGGGAAGTAGCATCCCAGTGGAAGCTCGATCCGCCGCGCTTGCGTGGTGGGGTTGTCGGGGTCGACCACAACCAGCGCCGGTCGGTCGCAGAGAAGACCGAGGCCACCCTCGCGGCAGCCTTCGCCAACACCCTGGCGGACTGTGACATAGAAGAGGAGGCCTTCGTCTCGCGTCATTCCTGCGACGGAGACGAAAACCTTGAGGCCGGTGGGTGGGCTCCCGAGCGCCGCCTCCCGGAGTGGCTGGCCATTGAGGTCGAAGACGCGGAGGGTAGCGCCCCCCTGGTCCGCATCGATCACGAGGAGTTCGCCCCGCGACTCGCGAATGACCGCCTGAACCTCGCCACGCGTCACGATCGTCGCAGCAGT
>CAMAUF010000013.1 GCA_945861295.1 bacterium
GTGTCCCGCCTCAGCGTGCCCCGTGACCACGCCGGACTTGCCGTTGAGGTAAGCCCAGATATCGTGCGAGAAGTCATGGTGCTGGTCATGCGCCCTGGCGGCGGCCGCGCCGGCCTTCGCCAGGTCCGGCGTGGTCTCGTCGAGGAGTCCGGCGAGTTCGACCAGCGTCGTCTTCAGGACGACCGCGGATGCCCGCAGTTCCTTGGTCGGCCACGCCGTGAGTTCTACGACGGTTGCGGCCTTCTGGGCGACCGCCTGCGCCGTCGCCGGCACGGTTTTGTCGGTGTTGATGCCCTCGTCGATGGCATGGAAGCCGGCCGCGTCGAGGAACGCCACGGCGCCGATGACAGCGGCATCGCCCGTCGCCGGGGTTTCAGCGTCGCAGGCGACCGCAGCCAGGGCAACGCAAAGCGCGGCTGCGCCCAGCAGGGCGCGGCTCAGGAATCGAGACATTTCGGGACTCTCCTCGGTTGGTGCTTATGGGTGTGTGACGGCCGGGCGCTCAGGAGGAGAATCGGGGCGGCGGCGGCTCTAACTCCAGCGCCGCGGGCCGCAACCGGACGGAGGCCACGGCCTCGCTGGCGGAGAGCGCCCCGCCGGCGACCAGGCATTCGAGTGTGCGCGCCAAGAGCGCGAGCGGCACGACGCCCGGCGCAGGCTGGTCGCCGCACGAGGCGGCCCCGGCGTGGCAGTGGCGGGCGTGGTCACGCTCAGCGCCGCCGTGCTCGTGACTCGCGCTCCCAGGCAGCTGGACAGAGCCGGCGCCGTTCGGAAGCGTCACGCGCAGCTCGGGCCAGTGTCCCATGAGCGTCAGCATCGGAAGCAACGCCAGCAAAAGCGCGAAGCCTACGTGAGCGCGATTGCCACGACGGGCCGCCCAACGTTCCATGAACAGAGGGTAGCTCGGAACTTCGGTGTAAGCCCGAGCGGACCGGTTGGGCTGCGGCGCGGTATCCTCACCTCCGAACCCCAATCAAAACGAGGACAACCATGCCCGCCGCCACCGACTCGCTGTTCGATGCCATCTACACCCAACGCGCCATCCGCAGCTTTAAGCCCGATGAGGTGCCGGAAGACCTGCTCTGGCGTGTGCTTGAAGCGGCGACGAAAGCGCCGAGCGGGACCAACCGTCAGCCCTGGCGCTGGGTCGTCATCCGCGATGCCGCCCGCCGCAAGGCGATTGCGGAGGCGCTGGCCGCGCACCTCCAGACGAACGAGGCGATGCGCACCTACTTCGAATCCGGCGCCAACTCTGATGACAAGAGCACGCGGCTGATGCTGAACGGGGCGCTGGCCCTGGCCCACAACATCGGCCTTGCCCCGGTCCTGATCATCCCGTGCTACTTCTCGGACGGGGGACGCATCCCGGACCGGCTGCTGACGGGTTCATCCCTGTATCCGGCCGTCCAGAACATGCTCCTGGCGGCGCGTGGCCTCGGGCTCGGGACGGTGCTGACGACCTTCCAGTCGGGCATCCTGGACCACCTGCGCGCCGAAATCGGCATCCCCGACGACGCGTTTCCGGCGGCACTGATCCCGCTGGGTTGGCCGGACGCGAACTTTGGCCCAACCAAGCGCAAACCGGTCACGGATGTCGTCTACTGGGATCAATGGGGCGCGACGCTGACGAGGCAGTAGCCAACTCGCGGCGCCGCGACTCGGCGGACGGTCCCTCTCCTTCGCCCACCGCAATGGGACAGCCCGGGTGAGCGTTCGCCGGCGCGCAGGCCCAGGGCTATGCCGCGATGGGAGGCATCAGCGAGCGATGCCCTCGATCGCCACCGCGCCCGTCAGCGCCAGCAAGTCCACGACGGCAAGGCGGACATCGAGCCCGCGCTGCCCGGCGCTGACGAGGATCGCGCTTCGCAACAGGGCACGGCCATCGATGTAAGTCGCGAACCCTTTGCCGATCAGCGCCAGCGCGCTGATCCCGCCGACTTGGAGGCCGGTGTAACGCTCCGCATCGCGGTGGCTGGCCATGCTCACCTTCTTCAGGCCGAGCGCCGCCGCCAACGCCTTGAGGTCGACCTCTGAGTCCGAAGGCATCATGACGAGCCGAGGCTTGCCCTTCGGCGGATCTTCTTCGACCACAAGCGTCTTGTAGACGGCTTCGGGCGGCATCCCGGTGACGCGCGCAACCTCCGCGGCGTCGCGGATAGCATCGTCGAAGGCGAACAACGCGTGCGGTATCTTGCGCTGTCCGAGCATCCGGACGGCCATCGGCTTCGGACTGGCCACGCTCTTTCCTCGCTCTAGAGATGGCCCATGACGCCGCCATCGACGTGGAAGACTTGGCCGTTCAGATAGGCGCCGCCATCGGAGGCAAGCAGGGTCGCCAAGCCCGTGACATCGTCCGCCTTGCCGAGACGTTTGAGCGGGATGAACCGGACCAGCCGGTTGGCGCCGATGTCGTCCGGCCCAGCCCCGGCCGACCACTCCATCCAGCCCATCGAGATGCAGTTGACCGTGACGCGGCGCGGCCCGAGCTCTTGGCTAAGGTTCGCCATCAGGCCAACGAGGCCACCGCGAGCCGCCCCGTAGGCCGTCCCCAGCTCGACACCACGCTCGCCGAGGATCGAAGTCAGGATGATGATTCGGCCCTCGCCATCGCCCAATTCGCGCATGAACGACCGGGCCGAGTAAAAAGCGCCCGCCAGGTTGACCTGCAGTGTGTTGCCGAATTCGGCGTCCGTGACTTTCGTGGACTCCTTCAGCAGCGGCCCATCGGCGTTGTAGACGAGAATATCCGGCCGGCCGAACTCTTTGACGAGTTGCCGGAGCCCGACGGTGACGTTTGTCGGAAGCGTCACGTCCCAGCCCTGGGAAAAAGTCTTGAGCCCGAGCTTTTCGACCGCCTTGCTCGCCCGTTTGGCCGCCATGACTTCGTCGCCGTCGAGGGTGGCGGACGCGAGGGCGACATCCGCGCCGGCTTCGGCGAACGCGAGCGCGATGGCCGC
This sequence comes from bacterium, assembly GCA_945861295.1. GTDB lineage: Bacteria > Chloroflexota > Dehalococcoidia > Tepidiformales > Tepidiformaceae > CAMAUF01. The sequence goes on from CAMAUF010000013.1 coordinate 2,958, forward strand.
GCCCGCCGGATTTGCGCAGCCCACGATCAGGGCGCGCTTGCCGGTCAGGTCGAATCCAGGTCGCCGTTCCCAGTCGGTCATGCGAGCACCCCGGTGACGTGGCCGAGCGGGGAGATGCCGCCAGCGAGGCCTCCGCCGTCGATGACAAAGTTTTCGCCCGTGATATAGCTCGAAAGGTCCGAACAAAGGAACAGCGCGAGCGGCCCAAGTTCCCAGGCCTCGCCGAACCGGCGGATCGTGTTTAATCGCCCGCGGTCGGCCACGCGCTTGCGCTCGTCGTCATCGTTCGGCGGCCGTTGGGCGACGAAGCCCGGCACGATGCAGTTGACGCGGATGTTTTCGCCGGCGAGCTGGGCCGCCAAGGTGCGCGTGAGCGAGATGACGCCGCCCTTGGCCGAGGAGTACCCCAGCGCCGTTGGGGCCGCGCGCATACCCATGCCGCTGGCGACGTTGACGATCACGCCACCGCCGCCCTGGTCGCGAAAGACGCGGGCGGCGGCGCGGCAGCCGTAGAAGGCGCTGTCGAGGTTGACGGAGATCGTGTCGAGCCAGTCGTCGTCCTCAAGGTCCCAGATCCGGGCGCCCGAGCCGCGGGCGTCGCCGATCCCGGCGTTGTTGATCATGATGTCGAGGCGGCCGAACTTCGCGACCGTCTCGGCGACGACGGAGTCAACCTCGGCCGACGATTGCACATCGGTCGGGACGGCGAGCGTCTGGCGGCCGCTCTTGCCGTCGATGAACGCCGCCGTGTCGGTAAGCTGCGCCGCTGTGCGGCTGGCGATGCAAACATCCGCGCCGGCCATGGAAAGCGCCAGGGCCATCTCGCGGCCCAGGCCCCTGCCTCCGCCGGTGACGATCGCGACCCGGCCATCCAGCCGTAGGCGTTCGAGCATGTGTCCCCTCCTGCGTCGAAGGGATTGTACTCCGCAGGCCGCCTCAACGATCCGCCCGGATCAGGCGACGCGGAAGGCCCCAATCACGAGCGTGAGCGCGGCCACGCCCCAGCGGTAGACGACGAACGGGACGAGGCTGTGGGAGCGTACGAAGCGCAAGAGAAAATGGATAGCGGCGAAACCGACGATGGCCGAGAGGGCGAAACCGAGCGCCAACTCGGCGAGTTCCTGTCCCGTTTGGGCCGACAAATCGCCGGACTTGAGCAGCGCCGCGCCGGCGAAGGCGGGCGTGCCGAGGAGGAAGGCGTACCGCGCCGCCGAGTCCCGTGTCAGACCGAGGAACAGCCCGGCACTGATCGTCGCGCCGGAACGCGATACGCCGGGCACCAGGGCGCAGGCTTGGGCGAGACCGATGACAATGGTGTCGCGGAGACGAATTTCGCCGAGTCCGCGTTGCTGGCGCGCTTGGCGCTCGGCCAGCAGCATGACGCCGCCGACGCCCGCGAGCGTGATCGCCACCAACCACGGCTGGCGGACATGCTCTTCGATCCAGCTATCGAAGACGAGGCCAACCACAGCCGCCGGGATCGAACCAACCAGGATCAGGCCGAGCAGCCGCCCATCGCCGCCCGGCGGGGCAGCCGCCAACGTGCGCGCGCGGAGGAACTTGACCACGGCGCCGGCCATCCGCAGCCAATCGCGCCAAAAGTAGAGCAGCAGAGCCAGCGTCGTCCCGAGGTGAAGCCCCACATCGAATGCGAGGCCCTGATCCGGCCAACGAAAGAGGCTCGGGACCAGGATCAAGTGCCCTGACGACGAGACGGGCAGGAACTCCGTGAGGCCCTGGACGATGCCCAGGATTGCTGCGCGAACGGCATCGTCCATCCCGGCCGAGGGTGTGCGGGGGCTTGCCTACGGGCAAACCCCCTGCACTTGAGCCGCGGGTCAGACGCCCGCGATCTGCGTGTACCGCTCGATGACTGGCCGCCCGGCGAGCAGCTTGCCGGCGCCGAGCTTGCCGCCCATCGCCGCCATGTGGGCCGTCTTCCCGTGCGCGTCCAGCGCTTCCGCGCTCGCATACTGCTCGTAAAAGAGGAACAAGTTCGGGTCCGTGTCGGAGGTGTGGAGCGAATAGAGGCCAACGGCGGGCTTCTCGTTCGCGGCGACGTTGCCGACCATCTCGGTGAGGACAGCCTTGAGTTCATCCGCCTTGCCTTCGGCGGCCTGGAGTTTCGCGACAACGGTGATCATGGATGGGCTCCTTCGGGTGATGACCGGATTGTACGTGCGACGCGCGCTAGCGGCGGAAGCTGCTAGGATGCCCGCGTGTACCCGCCATTGGGGCCGAACCTTCGCGCGCGCGTCCTGGCGCGGATGCACGCCCATCCCGCCGCCGATACGACGGTCGAGCTCCCGGAGTGGTATTTCCGGCATTGGCACTTCGGGCCAGGGGGCTACCTCACGGGCGTCGGCATCCGTTGGTACGACTGGGTGGTTCGGCGCGCGTACTACCAGCTTCACGAAGGAGGCGCGCACGCGGCCGTGCTCAATGCCCTGGGCGAGGCGGGCTGCCGCAAGGTCGTCGAAGTCGGTTGTGGTTCCGGCCGCCTCCTCCGCTCGCTCGTCGCTTCCCGGCAGTTCGACGCGGTGACCGGCCTAGAAATCTCGCCGCTGCTCGTCGACCGCGCCCGGCGCGCCGCGCCCGGCGTCAGCGTGCGGCAGAGCGACGGCACCCTCGACGCGGTCGCCGAGGCGGAGGCGGACGCGGTCGTCATGGCGCACGTCGTCGGCCATGTCCCGCCCGCCGTGGCGGGGACGCTGCTCGCTCAGGCGCTCCGTCTTGCTGGCGACCGCGGACGTGTCGCCTTGGTCGAACACGCTTGGCACCCCCTGGACCTTGGCCGCGCCCGCATCCGTCGGGACGAGCGCTTTCACGCCGGCATGCAGCGGCTGATTGTCCTCAGCAACTGAGCGCCAAGCCGCGCCTGTCACGGTCGCGACAGCGGCTGTCGCGTCCCTGCGTGAAGCTGAGGAGGTTCGTGCGGTCAACAGCCGGACAGCTAGGATGACGGCATGCGAATCGTCCACTTCGCGGACCTGCACATCGGCGTCGAAACCTACGGCCGGCCGCTGCCCGAGCTTGGCTGGTCGACGCGAATGCAGGACTTCTTGGACGCCTTCGATGCGCTCGTTGACTACTCAATTCGCGAGCGCGTGGACGCCGTCATCTTCGCGGGCGACGCCTACAAGGCGCGCGAACCCAGCCAGACGCATCAGCGCGAGTTCGCGACGCGCATCCGGCGCCTCAGCCAAGCCGAGATCCCGACGTTCCTGTTGGTCGGCAACCATGACCTGCCGAACGCCGAGGGCCGCGCCCACGTCCTCGAGATTTATCGCACGCTTGGCGTCCCGCATGTGTATGTCGGCGACGGCGCCTCGCTCAAAGCGGCCCAAGGGCGGCCCCAGGTTATCCCGACACGCGACGGCCCGCTCCAGGTCGCCTCGCTGCCCTGGCCTCAGGTCAGCCGCTTGTTGGCCAACCGCGACGATGTCGCCACGATGTCCATCGAGCAGCAGCAGAACGAAATCGAGCGGCTGCTGACCGAGCAAGTCGCGAAGCAAGCGGCCCAGCTCGACCCAGACCTGCCGGCCATCCTCACCTGCCACGTCTCGCTGAACGAGTTCCTCGTCCGCAAGGGCATGGAGGACCGGAAGGACAGCGCCGCCTGGATGACGGTCGGGAGCGCGCCGACGATGCTCAAGAGTTCGCTTTCGCCCAAATCTTTCGATTACATCGCGCTGGGCCACCACCACAACAACTTGGACCTCACGGAGAACACGCCGTGCTGGTACGCGGGATCAATGCAGCCGGTCGACTTCGGTGAAGAGGGCCAGAAAAAGGGCTTCATGACCTTCGAGATCGACCCAACGAAACCACAAGGCGCGCGCATCGGCGGCGCCGGTCTGCCTCAATTGGTGGAGGCGCCGGCGCGCCGGTTCGTCACCGTCGCCGTCAAACCGAAGGAGAACGACCCGACCGCCGAAGTATGCGCGGCGATCGAACGCGCCCAAGTCGAAGACGCGATCGTGCGCGTCCTGGTGCATTGCAGCGAAGGACAGGCCGCGATGTTCCGCCAACCGGAAGCGCGGAGGCTGCTCGAAAAAGCGCACTACCTTCAGCGCATCTCGACCGTCCACCCCGAAAGTACGCGGTCGGCCCTCCCGCCCGGCTTCCAGCCCGACGTTAACTCGCCGATAGAGGCGCTAGACCTGTACTTTCGGACTGAGAAGATCGAAGAAGCACGGCGCGAACGGCTTCGACGGGCAGCCGTCGACCTTATCGCGACTGTGGGGGGGACACGTGGCTGATCGACGACCGTTGCGCTTGGTGCACACCTCGGACGTCCATCTCGGGGCGTATGGCAGCCGGACGGACGAACGCTGGAGCGACCGTCGAGGCCTCATGGAACAGGCATTCGCCCGCGTCATCGACCTGGCGAACGAGGTCGAGGCCGACGCGCTGCTGATCGCGGGCGACTTCTTCGATAACGACCGCGTCTCGCACGATGTCGTCGAGTTCGGCGCGGCCGAAGTCAACCGCTTCCGCGGGCCGACCTTCCTGATCCCTGGCAACCACGACCCGATGGACGCCGGCCGTGTCTATTGGCGGCACGACCTGGAAGCGATGGCCCCTCGCCTGCGGATCTTTCGCGAACACGGCGGCGCGATCATGCACGCCGAGGAGCTCGACCTCGTCGTCTGGGGCCGGGCGTATCTCGAAAGCGACTGGCACTTCCGGCCCTTCGATGGCATCCCCGACCGACTCGACGAGCGCTGGCACGTCGCCATGGGCCACGGCCATTTCGTGCGCGCCGACGGCGACATGAGCCGGTCGTTGCTCATCCCGGAAGAACAGCTCGGCGCGTTGGACGGGCATTGGGATTATGTCGCTCTTGGCCACTGGGAGCCCCACGCCGACGTCTCGACGGGCGGCGTCACGGCGGTCTACTCGGGCGCACCACTCGCCTTGAGTGACTCGAACCGGAGGGCCGGCTGGGCGGCCGTGGTCGACCTCGACGGAGACGGCGTGCGTTGGCGGCTCGAACGGGTCGACCCGCGCCCGCCGGCCATCACGCCGTGATCCCCAAACGCCTGCGCCTGCATAACTTCCTTTCCTACCGCGATTGCGAGGTCGACTTCTCCGGCCTCCACATCGCCGTGTTGACCGGGAAGAACGGCGAGGGCAAATCCGCGCTCCTCGACGCGATGACCTGGGCCGTCTGGGGCGAGGGTCGTGGCCGCACCGAGGACGACCGCATCCGCCTCGGCGCAGCGGAAATGCAGGTTGAGTTCGCGTTTCGGGTCGCCGGCCAGGATTACCTCATCATCCGCAAGCGGACCCGCGGTCGCGGCGGCGAAGTGCACGCCTTCGCCATCGACCCCGAGCTCGGCCGAAAGGCGATCACAGGCGGCACAAGCCGGGAAACCCAGGAGGAGATCAACCGCCGCATCGGCATGGACTACCAAACCTTCGCCAACAGCGCGTTCGTGGCGCAAGGCCACGCAGGCGAATTCACCCGCCAAGGCGCGGCCGAGCGCAAGGAGGTCTTTCGCAAGATCCTCGGCATGGAGCTGTACGAGGAACTTTCGGTCGCCTCCAGCAAACGCGAAAAAGACGCCAAAGCCCGGCTGGACGCGATCGAACGCGAGGTCCGTGAAAAGCGGGAGACCGTCGCTGAGCAGCCACGGTTCGAAGCCGAGGCCCAAGCGGCGCGCGACGCACGCGCCACCATCGAGCCGAAGATCGCGGCGGCCGAAGGCGCGCGAGACGAGCTTCACGGCGTCGCCTTGGAGTTTGACCGCCTCCAGCGCGACGCGACCGCCACCGCCGCCCGTGCTGAGCGCACCTCGGTCGCCGTCGTCCTGGCTCGGACAGGGCTGGCGGAGGCGACGCACGCCGTCGCCGAGGCGGAACAAGCGATGGACGCAGGCCCGGCTCTGGAACTTCAGCACAACGCGTTGATTGGCTGCCGTGCGAGGGACGCCGAACTCCAAAAGCTGGAGAGCGAGGCCCGGCCCTTGCGAGACGCCATCCTGAAGGCCGAGGCGCGGGCCCAGGAGGCGCGCGCCCGCGTCGAAGCAAGCCTCGTTGCCGCCGATCGGCGAGTCGCTGAGCTGACGGAGGTGGCCGCCCGGCTCGAACCGTCGCGGGCGAAGGAAACCGCGCTCCGCCTGCGCCAAGCGGACATCGACGGGCTCCGCCAACAAGCCGAAGAACACGCCGCCAGTGGGAAGAACGCCGGCGAACGGCGCAGCGCCGCCAAGGCCGACGCGAACAACTTTCGCGAGGAAGCCCTGAAACTCAAGGAGAAGGCGGCGAGCCTCGAGGGCCAACCCCAGTGCCCGATCTGCCGCAAACCGCTGAGCGCGTCGGACCTCGACCACGTCCAGGGCGAGTATGCGGCCCAGCGCAAGCAGCTCGGCGAGCGGTTCCGCGCCGCCCAGGCGACCGAACAAGAGTGCATCGACGCGGCGGCGCGGGCCGAGGCCGACCGCGCTCGGCTCGCCACCGAGGCCGACCGCGCCCAGGAACTCCTCCGCCAAGCTGACCGTGCCGTCCACGCTGAGCTTCGCGCCGCTGAAGAGGCGGCCAGCGCGCTGCCGCCCGCGGAGGGCGATGCCCTGGCGCTCCGCGTCCAACTCGAGTCCGGCATCGCCGGTCAGACGTTCTTGCTCGAAGCGAAGGACGCACAACGCCAACTCGCGGCTCTGGAGTACTCCGAGGAGGAGCACGCGGCCGTCCGTGGCAAGCTCGGCGCTCTTGATGCCTTCGAGTCCGAGTACCGCGCCTTTCGCCGCGCCGCCGACCAACTCGAACTCCTCAAGCCTCAACTGGAGCGCGCCGCACAGGAGGTCGCGTCACGAAGCGCCGAAGAGGCCGAGGCGCTGGCGGCAAGCGAGGCGGCCGCGACCGCGCTCGCGACGGGCAGCGACGTCGGGCCGCTGCTCACGGCCGCTGAGACCGAACTCGCGAACCTTCGCGCTGAAGACGAACGTTGGACGCGCCAAGCCGGCAACGCGGACGGTCGCTTGGCGGTGATTCGCGACGTGCGCGCACGCCTCGAAATGGCGCTCGATGAAGTGCGTGCCCAGCAGGAGGAGCAGGACACTTTCCGAGCGCTCACGCGCGCCTTCGGCCGCGACGGCATCCAGGCGATGTTGATCGAGCAGGCCATCCCGGAAGTGGAACATGTCGCCAACGCCATGCTGGAGCGGATGACAGAGGGCCGCATCCAGATCCAGCTCGCGACGCAGCGGATCACGCAAGCCAAAGTCGTCAAAGAAACGCTCGACATCCGGATCAGCGACGACCTCGGAACGCGCGACTATGAGATGTACAGCGGCGGCGAAGCGTTCCGGGTGGACTTCGCCCTCCGCATCGCGCTGGCGAAGTTGCTTGCCAGCACCAAGGGCGCCGGCCTGCCGACGCTCATCATCGACGAAGGCTTCGGCAGCCAGGATAGCGAAGGCATCGACCGCCTGGTCGACGCTCTCCAGGCCATCCGCGAGGATTTCGAACTCATCCTCGTCGTCACGCACGTCGACGAGATGAAGGAACGCTTCGAACGCCGGATCGAGGTGACGAAGGACGCCGTTCGCGGGTCGACGGCCCGCGTCGTCTGACCCGCTTCCGCGTGGCGGGCCGGGGCTGGTACGATGTCGGCTGGGCGGGTCAAGTGGCGCGCACGGCAGGGTAGCTCAGCTGGTCAGAGCGCACGACTCATAATCGTGAGGTCGGGAGTTCAAGTCTCCCCCCTGCTACCACAAAACGGGCCGATTCAGGCTCATTTTGGTGCTTTTTGGCGGGAGATCGGCCTATACGCGGCTCTGCTGACTACCACGTTGACTACCACGGGCTCAAGAAGCGGCGGATTCGGGGCGCAGGATGCGGTCGAACGAGCCCATCGCCGCGCGCTGAAGCTGCGGGAGCACGTGTGCGTAAGTGTCGGCTGTGAGCTGGATCGAGGCGTGGCCAAGGATCTCCTGTATGACCTTGAGCGCGACGCCCTGGGCCAGAAGGAAGGTCGCGCATGCATGCCGGGCGTCGTGGAATCGCTGATGCGGAAGGCCGGCGGCGGCTATCTGGCGTTGGAAGTATCGGGTGAGGTTCCGGTGGTCGATAGGAGTGCCGACCTTGGTCGAAAAGACGAGGCTGTGGTCGTGCCAGTCGGGACCAGCGGCAAGTTTCTCCTCCAGCTGGCGGAGGCGATTGGCGCGGAGGGCAGAGACGGTGATATCGGCGAGCGCGAGCGTACGGCGGCTCTTGCGGCTCTTGGGCTCGCTGAGCACGACGCCTCGCCCACGCTGGAGGGACTTGGCCACGGTGAGCGTCTGACCGTCCAGGTCTAGATCGGACCAGCGGAGACCCAGCAACTCGCTTTGCCGGAGGCCTGTCGTAAAGGCGGTCACGTACAGCGCCTCCAGGCGGTCGCCATGGACGGACTCCAGGAAGGCGGCGACCTGCTCGGGCGTAAGCGGATGAATCTCCGCACGCTCGGCTGACGGCGCTGACACTAGGTCAACGACGTTCCGGGCGACGAGGCCGTCGGCGACCGCCTGCTGAATCGCGGAGCGAAGGTTGGTCCGGACGTACTGCACAGTTCGAGGGGAGAGGCCCTGGGCGAGCAGATCGTTCTGGAGTTTTCGGATGTCTGGGGGCTGGAGGTGCACGAGGCGAACCCGCCCAAGCCTCGGGATTAGGTGCCGCTCGACGTTGACGCGATAACCCTGATAGGTCGCAGGTCGGCGGTTCGGCAGAATCGTGTCGTCTAACCATCGCCGCAACAGTTCGCCGACAGTCAGACGGCCGTCGGCGGGCGCGATCCCTTGGTCCAGCGCCTGACGCACGCGTGTGAGCTTGGCGAGGGCCTCTTGTTGGGTGGACGCGTAGAGGCAATGGCGCTTGCGGCCGCTGCCGGTTGGAACACTGAGGACCGCGACCCAGCGGCCATCCTTCCGATGACTGATGGAGCCTTCTCCGCTTGCTCGCCTTGGCACTCTTCTAACCCTCGTAGCCGCGGCTGACGCGCCGCGGGCTGAACCAAACTCTCGCGCCGCTTGCGCTAAGCCTACACCTCGCAGTCGTCCAAATCCATCCCTGTAGGTGCGTATTGAACCGCGTACGTCCAACGAGTCTCAAGATTTTCACGGATCATACCGTGTCGGACTTTACCCCGCAGTCGAGCGGAGAATAGGCCGAGTGTTCGACTTATAAACGAACATACCTACACATTCGTGACGCCACAGTCGAGCGGAGAAAAGTACGTGTGTTCTTTTTCCAGTCGAACACTCTGCCTATTGACGGTATCGCGCGCTACTCGGCCACGATACCGCTTGCAATTGAGTCCGAAACAGACGACGATCAGTTGCGTCCGCTGGGCATTCTCGCGCTTCAGGTGCATCCCAGTGGAACGGAGGACACGATGGATAAGTTGCTGTTGACCATCCCCGAAGCCGCCCAGCGGTTGTCGATCGGTCGTAGTTCCCTCTACGCGCTCGTCTCAGCGGAAGCAATCCCCGTCGTGAAGATCGGGCGGTCCGTCCGCATCAGCGTCAGGGCCGTCGAGGAATTTGCCGCCAAGCTTGAGGGGCGAGCCCAATGAGGGAGCACTACGACGACTACCTCGCGCCAGCCGGCCTCGTGCCGCTGAGCAAGGTGCTAACGACCCAGGTGAGGTGGCTGTGGGACGGGTATATCCCGCTCGGAAAGCTGACCGTCATCGACGGAAACCCCGGTACCGGGAAGACCGCAATCGCGCTCGACCTCTGCGCGAAGGTGACCGCGGGGCGCCCGATGCCTGACGGCCGATTTCCTTCCTTCGAGGGGAACCAGCCCGTCATCTACCTCAGCGCGGAAGACGGGGCCGGCGACACCATCAAGCCGCGGCTCCTCGCAGCCGGTGGAGACGACCGCTTCGCGTTCGTGCCAGAACCAGACCGGGAGGCGCCCTTCAACCTCGACGACCCCAAGGAGTTCGCGGAGTGGATCTCTTCGGCCGACGCGAAGTTGGCGGTCATTGACCCGCTGCAGAGCTTCGTCACGGGAAAGATCGACCTGTATCGCGACCAAGATGCGCGCGGCTTGATGCGGAAGCTTGCTGGAGTCGCCGACCAGACCGGCTGCGCCATCATCGTCATCCGGCACCTCAACAAAGCCAACAAGATGTCGGCAATCCAGCGCGGCGGAGGAAACATGGGCATCGTAGGCGCGGCGCGGGCGGCGTACTTGGTAGAGCGAAATCCGGAGGAACGAGGCGGCGGGGTGTTCGTTTCAACGAAGATGAACCTGGCCCCGATGCCGCGAGCCTTACCGTTCCGGGTCGTCGCCCAGGGCGACGCGGCCTGCGTCGAGTGGGGTGAACCGCTCGACATCTACGCCGACGACCTACTCCAGGAGCAACCGCGGCGAGACACCGAACTGGAGCGCGCGTGTGGGTTCGTCCGTGAGCAGTTGGCGGGTGGCCCGATCCTGTCAGCGGAGTTCGAGACGCGCGCCAAGGCCGCCGGACTCTCAGAAAGCACTTTGAATCGGGCTCGGCGCGAACTTGGCGTGGAATGCCACAGGCGCGGCAACACGTGGTGCGTCGAGCTGACCACCGGCCGGTAGGACGGCTAGCCCAGGTTCGGGGACATCGACCGGGGCTGCGGCGCCCGTCTTGAGGCCGTTGAACCCCTTGACGCCCTTGAGTTCCTTGACACCCTTGAGACCCTTGACTTTGTCGAAGTTCCACGACAGTCCGGGACGCATCTGACAGGACTTCGCAACCTGGAGAGCAGCCGCTGAAGAGAGCCGGGGCGGGACGGCCGCCAGAAAGCATGTGGCCGATCGCCGCGCGGCGGGAGAGGTTGGTCGCGTGCCCGCGCGCGCTAGGTATTGTTATCAGTTCCGATGGTACCGTTACGCGTGCGCGCGCGGAAGGAAACATGCGTTTCCATTGCGTGGTGGGTACACTGACGAGTGCGGACCGAGGCGAGGCGATTCGATCAGCGCGGGGAGGCGCATCAGCATCAAGGTCGCGGCTCTGCCCGTGATGGGCCACTCGCGTGGCCTGGAGGAGAGAGCGCCTCAACCTCGGCCAAAACCTCGCTCCGAGGACAGCCTCGTGCGGGCACCCGTCCGGTCCCGTCCAAAGGCCGAGGGCCTGCCGTGCTCGACTGGCCGTGACGCAGCAAGGGTGTCAAGAGGGTCAAGGGTGTCAAGAGGGTCAAGGGTGTCAAGAGGGTCAAGGGTGTCAACAAGATCAAGGGCCGGCGAGTGGGCCACAGCCCGGCTGACCTAAGCGTTTCAAGGATGTTGCTGCCGAGATCGCACCGGCGGCCAAGCGCACCTACAATCCGAGCGTGACCTTGCCAAGGCCCGAGAAGGGCTCATCGCAGCTCAAAAGCCTGTTGGAGCGCCAGCCGCCGGAGCACCCGGCGATCTGCCGCGCCCGGTCGAGTCTGGCGGATCTCGCGCGGGCGGAGTGGGCGGCGGAGGCCAAGTTGAAGGGCCGTCCTACGCCGCCGCCCG
>CAMAUF010000014.1 GCA_945861295.1 bacterium
CAGCGTTACGAACCTGAGCCAGCGGATCAATCATCAAGGCCCTGATGACGAGCTGAAGGCCCTCGCCAACACCTTCGACTCGATGATCGAGCGGCTTGAGCGTTCCTTTGTCCAGCAACGGCGCTTCGTTGAAGACGCCTCGCATGAACTGCGGAACCCACTCGCCGCGATCCGCATGAACATCGAAGTGGCGGAGATGGACCCGGACATCGCGGCCGACGACTATCGGGCGCTGATCGAAACGGTCAAACAGCAGACCGACCGCATGACCCGGCTCAGCGAAGACCTTCTGCTGCTCTCGACCAGCGACGGTGTAGCGCCGGAACTGGAACCCGTGGAGCTGCGAGCCTTGGCCCACGATGCGGCCAACGAATTAGCCGACGCCGCCGCCCGGCGGGACGTGACGATCGCCGTGGAGACGCCTGAAGGTCCCGTCGAAGGCCTGGCCGAGCCCGACCGGCTGTATCGCTGCGTCCTCAACCTGATCGAAAACGCGGTCAAGTACGCTGGCCCCGGCTCACACGTCGTAGCCAAAGTCACGCACGAGAACGGGCTGGCCACGCTCTCCGTCGCCGACAACGGCGCCGGCATCCCCGCGGAAGCCCTCCCCCGCATCTTTGATCGGTTCTACCGCGTCGATCGCGGGCGCGGCCGCCGTGAGGGTGGCACCGGCCTCGGCCTCGCTATCGTCAAGGAACTCTTGCAGAACATGGGCGGCACGGTCGACGTCGCCTCTTCGGAAGGGCGCGGCACAACCTTCACCATCCGCCTGCAAGGCACGCGCAGCAGCTCGCTCCTGCTGGCCTGAGTCAATTCGGCATTTACCTCGCCCGAGCTACTCGTTGCGGGAGGTCGTGTTCGAGAGCGCCGTCGTCCCCATGAGATAGGCGTCGATCCCGCGCGCGGCTTCGCGGCCTTCGGCGATCGCCCAGACGATCAGCGATTGCCCGCGGCACATGTCGCCGGCGGTGAATACGCCCAGCACGCTGGTCATCTTGTTCTCATCGGCGATGACGTTGCCACGGCCATCGAGCTTGACGCCAAACTGATCGATCATCGAGCGTTCCGGCCCGAGGAAGCCCAGCGCTAGCAACAGGAGGTCGCACTCTTCCTCGAATTCGCTGCCTAGGATTTCCTTCATGACCTGGCGGCCGTCGACGGTCTCCCAGGCGAGGCGAACGCCGTGCAGCTTCCGGAGCTGACCTTCCGCCCCCGAAAGTCGCTTCGTGAGCACGCTGTAGTCACGCTCGCCGCCCTCCTCGTGGGCTGCCGCGGTCCGGTAGATGATCGGCCAAAGCGGCCACGGCTGGGCGCCCTTGTCCCGCGCCTCTGGGGGCCGGGCCAGCAGCTCGTACTGCTTCACCGAGGCCGCGCCCTGCCGGTGGACGGTGCCGAGGCAGTCCGCCCCAGTGTCGCCGCCGCCGAGGATGATCACGTGCTTGCCTTCGGCCGAGATGAACTGCTCCTCGGGGATCTCGTCGCCCGCGTTCCTCCGGTTCTGCAGCGGCAGGAACTCCATGGCGAGATACGTCCCCTTGAGTTCGCGCCCCGGGACATCGAGGTCGCGCGCCTTGGTCGCGCCGCCCGCCATGCAGATGGCGTCGTAATCGCGAAGCAGCTCTTCCGCCGACACATCTCGGCCGACAGCGACGCTCGTCCGGAAGACCACTCCCTCGGCCTCCATCTGCGCGATGCGGCGGTCGAGGAATCGCTTTTCCATCTTGAACTCGGGGATGCCGTAGCGAAGCAGGCCGCCCGGCCGGTCATCGCGCTCGAAGACGGTCACATCGTGTCCGGCCCGAGCGAGCTGCTGTGCGGCGGCGAGCCCGGCCGGGCCCGATCCCGCGACGGCGACGCGCTTGCCTGTCCGCAGCAGCGCAGGTTCGGGCGTTACCCAGCCTTCGTCCCAAGCGCGCTCGATAATCGTCAGTTCAACCTGCTTGATCGTCACCGGGTCGCTGTTGATCCCAAGGACGCAGGCGGCTTCGCACGGAGCGGGGCAGAGGCGGCCGGTGAACTCCGGAAAATTGTTCGTCGCGTGCAGCCGGTCGATCGCTTCGTGCCATTTGTCGCGATACACGAGGTCGTTCCAGTCGGGGATGATGTTGCCGAGCGGGCAGCCCTGGTGGCAGAAGGGGATGCCGCAGTCCATGCAGCGCGCGGCCTGATCCCGGAGCGTGGCGACGGGGAAGTCATCGTAGACTTCGAGCCAATCCCGCAGCCGCGTCTCTACGGGCCGGCGCGTCGGTCCCTGGCGTCCGAACTCGATAAAACCTGTCGGCTTAGCCATTCGCGCGTCCCACCAGTTCGGGGGTCTGGCCCGCCTCCTCGGCACGGCGCATCTCATCGAGCACGCGCCGGTACTCCTTAGGCATGACCCGCGCGAACCGTTTCGCCGCCGCGGGCCAGTCGTCCAGGAACTTGGCCGCGACGGTGCTGCCCGTGCTCTCTTGATGCCGCTGCAGGAGTCCCTGGACAAGGCCGAGCTCCTCGGCTTCCTCCAAACGCTCGATCGAGACCATCTCGAGGTTGCAACGGCTGGCGAAGTCGCCGTCCGGATCCCAGACGTAGGCGACGCCCCCGCTCATGCCGGCTCCGAAGTTGCGGCCTGTGCGGCCGATGACCACGACGCGGCCCCCGGTCATGTACTCGCAGCAATGGTCGCCCGTGCCCTCGACGACGGCGAAAGCGCCGCTGTTGCGGACGGCGAAGCGCTCCCCCGCGATTCCGCGGAAGAACGCGACGCCGCCAGTGGCGCCGTAGAGCGAGACGTTGCCGATCAGGATGTTCTCTTCCGGCACAAAGGTGGCCGATTTCGGCGGGTAGACAATCAGGCGGCCGCCCGAAAGGCCCTTGCCTGTGTAGTCGTTGGAGTCCCCTTCGAGCTCAATCGTGACGCCCGAAGGAAGGAACGCGCCCAGGCTTTGGCCCGCCGACCCGGAGAACTTCAAGTGGATCGCATCGTCCGGTAGGCCAGCAAGGCCGTAGCGGCGGCTGATTTCGCTGCCCAGCATCGTCCCCACGGTTCGGTTGGTGTTCTGGATGGGCAGGTCGAGGCGAACAGTCTCCCTGCGCTCGAGGGCCGCCTGGCAGAGCCGGATCAGCTCGACGTCGAGCGCTTTGTCGAGTCCGTGGTCCTGGGTCGTGACGCAGTGGGTCGCGACCCCGGGCGGCATATCGGGCCGGAAGAGGATCGAGGAGTAATCCAAGCCCTGCGCCTTCCAGTGGTCGACCGCGGCGCGGACATCGAGCAGGTCGCTGCGCCCGACCATCTCGTCTAGGTTCCGAAAGCCGAGTTGGGCCATGAGGGCGCGCACTTCTTCGGCGATGAAGCGGAAGAAGTTGACGATGTGTTCGGCCTTGCCGTCGAAGTTCGCCCGCAGCAGCGGGTTCTGGGTGGCGATGCCCACCGGGCACGTATCAAGGTGACAGACGCGCATCATGATGCAGCCGAGGACGACCAGGGGCGCCGTCGCGAAGCCGAACTCCTCGCCGCCGAGCAGTGCCGCGATCACGACATCGCGGCCCGTCTTGAGCTGCCCATCGACTTCCACGACGATGCGGTCGCGCAGTTGGTTCATGACCAGGACCTGCTGCGTCTCCGCCAGCCCGAGTTCCCAGGGCACGCCGGCGTGTTTGAGCGACGTCAGCGGGCTGGCCCCGGTACCGCCGTCGTAGCCGCTGATCAGGACGACATCGGCCTTCGCCTTGGCCACGCCCGCGGCCACGGTGCCCACGCCAACCTCCGCGACGAGCTTCACGCTGATGCGCGCCCGGTTGTTCGCGTTCTTGAGGTCGTGGATGAGTTGGGCGAGGTCTTCAATGGAGTAAATGTCATGGTGCGGCGGCGGACTGATCAGGCCAACGCCAGGCGTGCAGTGGCGCACGTCCGCGATCCATTGGTAGACCTTATGTCCGCCAAGCTGGCCGCCCTCGCCAGGTTTCGCACCCTGCGCCATCTTAATCTGGAGTTCGTCGGCGTTGACGAGGTACTCGCTGGTCACGCCAAAACGGCCCGATGCGACCTGTTTGATCGCGCTCCGGCGAGAGTCGCCGTTCGCGTCGGGCGTGTACCGCTTGCGGTCTTCTCCGCCTTCGCCGGTGTTGCTCTTGCCGCCGATGCGGTTCATCGCGATGGCCAGGGTTTCGTGCGCCTCGGCCGAGATGGACCCGTAGGACATCGCGCCGGTCTTGAAGCGCTTATAGAGGCTCTCGACCGACTCAACTTCGTCCAAGGGCACGGGCGGCCGGTCGGAAGCGAACTCCATGAGCCCGCGCAAGGTCGCCATCCGTTTCGATTGGTCGTCGACGAGGTGGGTATACTCGCCGAAGATCTTGGCCTGGTTCGTCCGGGTGGCATGTTGCAGGCGATAGACCGTCTCCGGGTTAAAGAGGTGGTACTCACCGTCGCGGCGCCACTGGTACTGGCCGCCCCAGTCCAGTTCCCGCAGGCCGCCGCCGCGCGTGGGGAAGGCACGCTCGTGGTGCGCGAGCGCCTCCTGGGTGACTTCGACCAGGCCAATCCCGCCGAGCGGCGATTCCGTTTTGGTGAAGTATTTGTCCACAAACGGCTCAGAGAGGCCGATTGCCTCGAAGATCTGCGCCCCACGATAGCTGTGGACGGTCGAGATGCCCATTTTCGACATGACCTTGACGACGCCCTTCTTGACTCCCTTTAGGTAGTGCTTGACGGCTTCGTCGTGCGGGATCTCCTCATCGAGGAAGCCCTCCGGGCGCAGGATGCGGATGCTGTCGATTGCCAGGTAGGGGTTGATGGCGCCCGCCCCATAGCCAAGCAGCAGCGCGAAGTGGTGGACCTCCCGCGCCTCGCCGGTCTCGACGATCAGGCCAACTTGCGTCCGCTGCTTCGTGCGGACGAGGTGGTTGTTGAGGCCGGCAACCGCGAGCAGCGTCGGGATCGGGGCGTTCTCGGAATCCACGCCGCGGTCGCTGAGCAGCAAGACTTTGGCGCCTTTCGCGATCGCCCGGTCGGCGTGTTCGAACAGAGCGTCGAGCGCCGCTTCGAGCCCCGCCGCGCCCGCCCGCGCTGGGAAGAGCATGGGCAGGACTTCGATTCGGAAGGCCGGGTCTTGGAGCGCCTTGAACTTCGCCAGGTCGCTGTTAGTGAGAAAGGGCGTTTCGAGACTGATGAGGTGCGCGTTCTCGGGCTCGGGGTCGAGCAAGTTGCCCTCAGGCCCGATCACGGTGCGGACGGACGTCACGAGTTCTTCGCGGATGGCGTCCAAGGGCGGGTTCGTCACCTGCGCGAACAGCTGCTTGAAGTAGTTGTAGAGCAACTGCGGGCGCTGGCTGAGGACCGCGAGCGGTGTGTCGGTCCCCATAGACCCGACCGCCTCCTCCGAATTGCGGACCATCGGGGCGAGGATGTACTTGAGGTCTTCGAGGGTGTAGCCGAACGCGATCTGCTGGGTGGTCAGCTCAGCGCCAGCGATCGGCGCGGACGGCTCGCCCTCCGGGAGCGCCGCCAACGGCCGAAGCTGGCGCTTCAACCACTCGGCGTACGGCTTCTCGTTGGCAAGCTGGGTCTTCAGTTCGGCGTCGTCGATGATTCGGCCCTTTTCGAGGTCGACCAGGAACATGCGGCCGGGCTGAAGCCGGCCCTTGTACAGGATGCGCTCCGGCGCGATTGGTAAGACGCCAACCTCCGAGGCCATCACGACAAGGTCGTCCTTGGTCACGAGATAGCGCGAGGGCCGGAGGCCGTTCCGGTCGAGGACGGCCCCAATGGTCTTGCCGTCGGTAAAGGCGACCGAGGCAGGTCCGTCCCACGGTTCCATGAGACAGCTCTGGTACTCGTAAAACGCCTTCTTCTCCGGGCTCATCGTCTCGTGCCCCTCCCAGGCCTCGGGGATGAGCATCATCATCGCCAGCGGCAGAGGGCGACCAGCCTGGACGAGCAGTTCAAGAGCGTTGTCGAGGCAGGCTGTGTCGCTGCCAGCTTCGTCCTCGATCACCGGCAGAATGTCGTGGATGTTTTCGAACAGCGGCGATTCGAACAGCGCTTCACGGGTCGCCATCCAGTTGACGTTGCCGCGCTTCGTGTTGATTTCGCCGTTGTGGCTGATCATCCGGTATGGGTGAGCGAGGCGCCACGACGGGAAGGTGTTCGTGCTGAACCGCGAATGGAACATGCCCAGGGCCGAGATGACGCGCTGGTCGCTGAGGTCCGGGAAGTATTCGCGCACCTGGAGCGCCGTCAGCATCCCTTTGTAGACGATCGTCCGGCAGGAGAGGCTGGGGAAGTAGAATTGGTGCGTATCGCGGAGGCCACGGCGCTCGATCGCCTTCTCGAAGCGCTTGCGGATCACGTAGAGCTTGCGCTCGAAGGCGTCGTCGTCCGCGACTTGCGATCCGCGGCCCACGAAAGCCTGCAGGATCGCCGGCTCGGCGGCCAAGGCCGTTGCCCCGAGCGATGCGTTCACCGTTGGCACCGAGCGCCAGCCGAGGAGATGCTGCCCCTCCTCATCGACCAGCGAGGCGAAGAGAGCCAGGCCCTGCTGGCGTGTCGCTTCATCCTTGGGAGCGAAGAAGAGGCCAGCGCCGTAGCGGCCGGCTTCGGGCAAGCGCATGCCCAGCGCGGCGCACTCGCGGCGAAAGAACTCATGTGGTAACTGGATCAGGACGCCCGCCCCGTCGCCCGTGTTCGGCTCGCAGCCGCAGGCGCCGCGATGGTTCAGATTTTCAAGCGCGAGCAGGGCATCGGAAACGATTTGGTGGGACCGCGCACCCTTGACGTGGACGACGAACCCGACGCCGCAACTATCGTGTTCGTGGCTGCGGTCATACAGACCCTGCTTCTTCGGAACGGCCATCGCGTGCTCCCCTGTTTGCGCGGCTTCCACGGGCCGGGCCTTGGGTGAAACGCTTCGCTTGCGCGTGGCCGGTGGGGCCGCCGCACTTGTGAAGAATTTCCCAAAGTCCGCGGACACGACTGTGGAACAGGCAGTATATCAGTCCCGTCAAGTCCCGCGCCCCCCAATCTTGGCTTGGCCTATAGAGAATCCCGCGACCATCGGGCGCGCCCCGTCTATACTTGGCGCACCCTCCTATCGAGCGATGCCATGTCTGAGCCTTACTGGGACGCCACCCGCCTCGAAGAAATCGTCAGCCGCCGCGCCAAGGTGCTCGGCCCCACCGTTTGGGCGGCGGCCACACCCGATCCCCGCCCGGTGATCTCCTTCGCCGGCGGCCTCCCCGACATCCCGTCGTTACCCGGCGATATCCTGCTCAGCGCGGCGCGTTGGGTCATCGAAAACGACGAAAAAGAAGCGCTCGAGTACAACGGCACGTTCGGCGCGCGCCCGCTTCGCGAAGCCATCGCCGAGCGTTCCAGCCGCCTCGAAGGCATCCCTGTCGCCGTCGACCAGGTCATGGTTGTCTCCGGTTCGGCGCACGGCATCGGGATCATGTGCGAGACATTGCTGGACCCGGGCGACGTCGTCGTCGTCGAAAGCCCGAACTTCCCCGGCAGCATGCGCACCATCCGCTCGTTCGGGGCGGAAATGGTGGCCGTGCCCATGGATGAAGATGGCCTCCGCGTCGATGCCCTCGCAGAGGCGCTCCAAAAGCTCGCCGACGAGGGCAAGCGCGCCAAGTTCCTCTACACTATCCCCACGCACCAGAACCCAGCCGGCTGCACGCTGCCCTTGGCGCGGCGCGAACGCGTCGTCGAACTCGCCCGCGAACACAACTTCCTCATCCTCGAAGACGATGCCTATGGCGAACTCTGGTTCGACAAGGCCCCGCCGCCCTCGCTGTTCGCGCTCAGCGGCGGCGACCACGGCGTCAAGATCTCGAGTTTTTCCAAGATCCTCGCCACCGGCCTCCGCATGGGCTGGACGATGGGCCCCGCCGCCCTCACGTCGCGCATGGCCGCCGTCCGCTTCGATATGGGGACGAGCCCGTTTCAGGCCCGCGTCATCGCGCGGGCGATCCGCACGGGCGAACTCGAAGACCACATCGTCGCGCTCCGCGACATCTACAAGCGCAAGCTCCAGCGCATCGAGGATGGCCTGCGCCGCCACTGCGCCGGGCTTTGCACCTGGCGGACGCCCGAGGGCGGCTTCTTCCTCTGGCTTAAGCTCGCGGAAGGCCTCAGCGCGCGCGATGTCGCCGCGTTGGCGAACAAGAAGGGCGTCATCGTGGGCGCGGGCAGCCAGTTCTTTGCCGACGGTCGCGCCACCGAACACGTCCGCATCGCGTTTAGTTACGTCCCCTTCGAAGAGATCGAGGAGGGTTGCCACCGCCTCGGCGAGGCCATGGCCGAACTCGCCGCCCAGCGCGGCAAATAGGGGCCTGGCGCCGGTTACAGCCCGTGGCACGCCCTTTGGGCACGGATAGCGTTTTACGCGATCCACGGCGCCTGCCGCACCCCGTTCGAACCGGCGACGCCGCGGTTGGTGTAAACTTCCTCCATGGCGATTCGGCAACCCCTTCGCAAGCTCCGCAAATCCTCAGGCTCGGACGACTGGTCGGAGTTTCATGGCGTCCGCATGACGGAGGAGGAGTTCGTCGAACTCGACGACGCTGAGGAGACCGACCTCGAATTCGCGGATGGCTTCGCAACGGAGAAAGCCGTGGTAGACCGCAATCACGCAAACCTGGTCGGCGAACTCGGCGGCCACTTCTTCCTCCATCGCCGGCGGAAGGGCGGCGAGTTCGGGCCGGAACGGCGTGTCCGCGTCCGGCCCGGGCGACGGATCAAGCCCGATAACGCCTACTACGTGCGCGGCGCTCCGATGGGCGAGGACGTGCTGCCAACGGTCGCCGTCGAGGTCCGCTCGAAGAGCCAGACAATGGCGGAACAGCGCCGCAAGTGCCACGAGTACGTCGATGCCGGCGTCCCGGAGGTGTGGCTGATCGACCCGGTTTCGCGGTCCGTGGAGGTCTTCCTCGGCACGCACGTGGCCCAGTCGCTTCGCGCACCGGAGACATTGACGAGCCGCCACCTTCCCGGGTTCGCGCTCGCGCTCGCCGAACTCTTTAGCGTCCTCGACTGAGGCCAGCTCGCGCACAGGCGGGCTAGCCCACGCGCTCCACGCCCGCGACGGCCGGCTTCGACGGGTCGAGGACGAAGCGGATGCGGGGCAAGGTCATGTCGGCTTTGACATGCGATGCCGAAACGGGCCACCACGGTTCCGCTCCCGCAAGGCGCCAGGCGTCCGCGTCGAAGGACGTAAGTTCAGGCTTGCCGCGGTCGGCCTTGTGGTAGATGAAGTCGGGGTCGACCTGGATGATCCGCGCGATTTCGACGCCATCCCGCTGGATACGAGCGAGATGCACATTGGGCAGCCACTGCACATCGCTGCCGCTGATCGCCTCTGGGTTGAGCATGGCAGCTTCGAGAATCGGCTTGCCATCGAGCTTGACTTCGAGCCGGACGCGGTCGTAGCCGGGTCGCAGGCGGACGTCGGCGAGCCCGATCGGGTACCCCCACCGGGTCGCGAGCGCTTCCGCGGCGGCTGGGCTATCCGTATAGGCGCGGGCCAGGAACGACCGCGGTCGAGCCCCGGCGCGACAGCCGACGCGCACCTCGGCGACCGTGAACGGCCCGATCTCGCTCTCGTGGGCGGCGATCACGGTGAAGACGAGGGTTGGAGGGATCGTCGGCCCCAGCGACGAAGGCAGCAGGCTCAGCATCGCACCTTGGCGGATCTCGTACATGACCTGGAGGATCGAAACATCCTTCAGCGTCCACGGCTCCGTCTTGACGTCCGGCATGGATGCCGACTCGGCCACGAGTTCGGCGATATCTCGCGTGCCCGCAAGCGGCATCAGAGGCCTCCCGCGGCGACATCGGCGTGCATCGGCATCGACATCCGCGGCCCGACTTGGACGGTGCTGCCTTTGAAATGCGGCATCACCTCTTTGGCGAAGAGCCGCATCGACTTGAGCACATCCTCTTGGGGCACGATCTCCAACGCGTTGAGCAGGAAGTTAATCCGGTCGACCCCGACGGACTCCCACTTCTTGATCGCCGTGATGATGCGGTCTGGATTGCCGACCGAGAGGCCCTCTGGCACGGAGACCTCGTCCACAGCCTGCGATTGGCGGCGCAAGTTGGGGAGCAGGCCGAGGTTCGGGTAACTGCGGCTCGGGTAAGCCTGGCGCGCGGCCAGCAACTGCTCCGCCAGGTAATTGAACGTGCCAGAGATCCTCAGGCCGGTCTTCGTCCCAACCTCGTCATCCTCGTGGCAGTAGAGGAAGCTGACGGTGTTGACTTGCTCGTTGACGACTTCGCCGACCGGTTCGCAATAGCGGATGCGGCGGCGGTACTCCGCGATCTTCGTCTCCTGGTCCGCGAAGGTGCCGAAGGTGAGCCCGAGGCTGCCCATGCCGCGATCCGCGGCATCCAATTCGGTGCCTGGACTCGTGACCGCGACCCACATCGGCGGGTGTGGCTTCTGGATGGGCTTGGGGAGGATGGCGCGCTCCGGCATGCTGAAACAGCGGCCCTGATAGCCGAACCGTTCCTGCGTCCACATCTTTGGCAGCACGCGCGTGATTTCGTCCCACGTCTTCTTCGTCTCGTCGGGGTCGACTCCGAAGCCGCCGAGTTCGGTCCAGGTGGCGGAGCGGCCCGTGCCGAACTCCAACCGTCCGTTTGAAATGATGTCGAGGACGCCGGCCTGCTCCGCGATCTTGATCGGATGGGTGAACTCCGGGACGCAGACGACGATGCCGCGCCCGACGCGAATGTTCTTCGTTTGGGCGGCGCACGCCGTCAGGAACAGTTCGGGCGCCGAACAGTGCGAGTACTCTTCCAGGAAGTGGTGCTCCACCGCCCAGACCTGGTCGAAGCCCAATTCATCGGCGAGCCGCACCTGCTCAAGTGCCCGATGGTAGACCTTGTACTCATTTTCGCCCCATGGCCTCGGGACCGAGAGTTCATAGAACAACCCGAATTTCACAGCTGCGCCTCCCCGGAGGTAAGTGACGCGAAATCTACCACGAACGGCGCGGGTCCGCGCGGGACTCACGGGCCCGGCGGCGTCGGCGTCCGGGTGGGCGTGGCGGTGGCGACGCCCGTAGCGCTCGGGGTTGGGCTGGCCGAGGGTGTGCCCGGAGTCGGCGTCCGCGTCGGGGTGCTCGTCCCGCCGGGGGTCGGCGTCCGCGTCGCGGTAGGGGCGCCAGCCGTTTGCGTCCGCGTTGGCGTGGCGCTCGCTCCGCCGGGCGCCGTCGCGGTCGGAGTCGGTGGCGGCAGGGGAAAGTCCGTCGGCGTCGCGGTCGGAGAACTGGTGGGCGAACCACTGACGGTGCTTGTGCGGGAGGGCGTGGCGCTGGCGGCGGGCCGCGACGTCGGTGTGGCCGTGCGGACGCCGGTCGAAGCCGTCGGCGTCGCGGTCACGACTTGCGTCTCGGGCGGCGGTTCTGGGTCATCGTCGCCTCCGGCCAACAGGAGCGCGCCGCCGACGCCGGCAATCACGGCCACCGCGGCCGCAAGCCCAAGGAGCATGAACCCGAGGCCAGCGCGCGAACCGTTCTCGGTGGCGTGGGGCGGCCGGGGCGCTCGCCGCACCGGCGCGGTCTGCGTGTCCGCCGGAGGCGGGGCGGCCGCGCGCGCTGGCGCCGCCGCACGGCGAAGCGCGACGGCGAACTCGGCAGCCGTGCGAAACCGCTCCGCCGGGACGAGCGCCAGCGCCCGCACCAGCACGCCCTCCAGGGCAGCGGACGCGGAAGGGGCGAAGGTGCGAAGGGGCGGAGCGGGAGCACCCAACCGTTGCGCCGCCGCGGCGGCCGGCGTCGGTCCGGCAAAGGGCTGCCGCCCCGCGACCAATTCGTAGACCGTCAGCGCCAGCGAATAGATGTCCGAGCGGGCATCGGCCCGTTCGCCTTGGATCACTTCGGGGGCCAAGTATGCAACGGTGCCGAAAAGCTCGCGCGCCTCGGACGGTGTCAACGTCCGCGTCACCGTCTCCGCCACGCCGAAGTCGACGGCTTTCGCCACGCCGTCCTCGGTCACAAGGACGTTCTCCGGCTTGACGTCGCAATGCACCACGCCCTGGGAGTGCGCGTAATGGAGCGCGTCGGCCACTTGTGCCCCATAGCGGACAGCCTCGGCCTCTGGCAGGCGCCCGCCTCGTTCAGTCAGGATCTCCCGGAGCGACAGCCCGTGGACGTACTCCATGACCACATACGGCCGGCCTTCGAAGCGGCCCGAGTCGTGGACTGCTGCGATGTTCGGGTGCTGCAGCTTGGCCAGGACCAACGCCTCGCGCTCGACGCTGGCGGCGAGGGCATCGTCATCGAGCGACGCCGGGGCGTGGCGAAGGATCTTGACGGCGACCGGGCGGGCCAAGCGCTCGTCCTGGGCGAGCCACACCTCCGCCATGCCGCCGCTGCCAATCTGGCGTTCGAGGCGGTATCGTGAATCGATAAACGTCGCCGGTTCCAGGTCCATCGTCCCGCCGTGGGTGAGCGCGCGGCTCGGTTCTGCCAGCCGGGGCGCCGAACTCGGCCTCCTGATCGCTCCCGTCGCGCTCGTGCTGCTCGGGTGGCGGTCGTTAGAGGCGTCTGGGGTGGCGCTCCCAAGCGGGACGGGCCGGATCGTAACGCAATTCCTGTTGACCGCCTTCGCCGGACACGCAGGCCTCCGCGTCTTTACCCCCCACGCCGCACCGGTCCTTTACCCAGTCGCCATGGTGCTCGCGGCGACCGGCCTGATCGCCACCCTCCGGCTGGCGCCGTCGTCCGCAGGCGACCAGGCCCATTGGATCAGCCTTGGTACGGCCGCCATGGTCACGGCGGCCGCTCTGCGGGACCAGGTTTGGCGTTTACGCACCGCCACGTATACCTCGGCGGCCGTCGCGGCGGCCCTCCTCGTGCTCACCGGCATCGCTGGGACGACCATCAACGGGGCGCGGCTTTGGTTCAGCGTGGGCGGCCAACTGGTCCAGACCACTGAATTGATCAAGCTTCTTGTCGTGGTCTTCCTCGCGGGCTTTCTTTCGCGCCACGGCCCCGCCCTCGGCTCTTGGAGCACCCGGCTCGGCGGACGGCGCTATTCGGCCTTGCCGGTGGCGGCCCCACTGGTCCTTGCGCTCTCCTTCCTCTTGGGCACCTTGGCCCTGCTTCGGGACCTCGGGAGCGTCGCGTTGTTGCTCGCGCTGACGACGACGGGGCTCGTGTTGGCCACCGGCAAGGCCTGGCTCGCCGCAATCGGGCTCGGGCTTCTGGTCGTGGTCGGCGCCGCGGGCTATGTCACATTCGACCACGTCGAGGAACGCGTCGATGTCTGGCTGGACCCCCACGCCGACCCGCTCGGATCAGGATTTCAAACACTGCAAAGCAGCTATGCAATCGCTGCAGGGGGAGTGACGGGCGAAGGATGGGGCCGCGGCTCGCCCCAGTCGATCCCGGCAGCTTCCACGGATTATGTCTTTAGCGCTGTCGCCGAGGAACTGGGACTGCTCGGGGCCGCAGCGGTCATCGCGCTCTATGTGACGCTCGCTTTCGGTGGCCTGAGGGTGGCTCTCGATGCCCGCGACGGGTTCCAACGGATGCTGGCCGCGTTAGCCAGCCTGCTCATCGCCAGCCAGGCGGCGATCATCATCGCCGGCAACTTGCGGCTCATCCCAACGACGGGCATCACGTTGCCCTTCGTCAGCTACGGCGGTTCCAGTCTCGTTGTCAACTTTGTGCTGGTGGGCCTGGTCCTGGCGATTTCAGCGGCTGGGCCTACTCCTCAAGACGGAGCCGCACCGACCCGACGGTAAGCTCCTCGCGGTCGCGGAGCACTCCTTGCCGGGATTCCAAGGCGACGCCCGCGATCAGCGTCCCGTTGAGGCTGCCCAAGTCCCGGACCAACCAACCGCGCGGGCTCGCCTGGATCTCGGCGTGAATTGCGGAGACCGATCCGTCGGGGAGGACGATTCCGGCCGCGCCGCTCCGTCCGATCAGCATCGTCCCCGCGACCGCGAAAGCATGCCCCGTGCGCAGGGCCGCGTCGGACGAGGCGACGACCACCAGGCGTGCGACCTTGGCGCGGACGGGCCGAGGCTGCAGGCTGGCCCGAAGGACGGCCGCCGCCACTATGAGGAACGCGAACAAGACGAGGAGGAAGGCGAGCCGCAGCAGCATCAGCTCCACGTCGCCAGTCACACGTTTTCCTCTTCGACCCACACTTCGATGTCGCCGACTTTCACGCGTTGGCCTGGCGTGATGATTGCCCGCATCTGCCGCTTTCCATCCACGACGACGCCGTTGCGGCTCCCGAGATCTTCGATCACATAATCGAGGCCGTTCTTGAGGACGCGGGCATGGTTGCGGGAGACCGAGAGGCTCGCGAGCACGAGGTCGTTGCCAGGACCGCGGCCGATGGT
>CAMAUF010000015.1 GCA_945861295.1 bacterium
GCGCACTGCTCTGCAGCACAGTAATCGTGACTGCGCTGGGATGGCCGGCCTTCTCATCCAATCTCCCCAACGGGGAGAGGGGCGCTTTCGTCCGTAGTCCGGAGAGGCGCCATCGCCAGCATCATGGCTGGGCGTGAACGCGAGCGGGGACGCCAATTCATTAGGTTGCGGAGAACTTACGGCACGCGGCGGCGAAGCTCGTTGTTGGTGGGGGTGAAGCCCATCGACGCGTAAAGCGGCCGGCCTTGGTCGCTGGCGTGCAATTCGACGGTGTCGAAGCCCGCACCGGGAGTCCAGGCGACGATGTGGTCCATCAGTTGGCGGGCGAGGCCGCGACGGCGATGGGCGGGTTCGACGTACACATTGAACACATACGCGACGACTTCGATTGGGCCGGCGATGCCGGGCAGGCGCGGCTTGCGCCAAACGGCGGCGCCCGCGGCTGGACGGCCGGCGTCCTCAATCAGCCAGGCCCAGATGTCGCCTCGCTGGAACTGATCCGCCGCCCATTCGGCGAAACGTGGCTTCATCGCCTCGCGGGTTTCAGGGTCACCGACGCCCATGTCGGCAAGCATGGCAATCCGCTGCCGGGTGAGGACGGGGATGTCGGCGGCCGTGGCCGCGCGCAGCCGGTAGCCGGGCGCGCTCACGCGGGCGCGCCGGCCAACTCGCGCCGCGCATACTTCTTCACGGGCGTGAGGATGATTGGCTCCAACTCCGGGGCCTCGTAGCTGCGGGCGACTTGCTCGGCGGGCGGCTCGCCGTAGGTGGTCGAGCGCTGCTTGGGCGTGCGACCGCTGCCCCGGATGATCGCTTCCATGTGGTCGGGCGGGAACTCCTGGCCGTGGAGGGTGCCCGCGGCGCGGGTGATGCTCTCGTTCATCAGCGTGCCGCCGAGATCGTTGACACCGGCGTTCAAGCAGGCCTTGACGCCCTCTGGGCCCATCTTCACCCACGAAACTTGGATGTTGGGGATGTGCGGGTGCAGCGCGAGCCTGGCGACGGCGTGCATGAGCACGGCCTCGCGGAAGGTCGGCCCTTTGCGGGCGCGTCCCTTCAGATAGATCGGCGCCTCCATGTGGACGAACGGCAACGGCACAAATTCGGTGATCCCGCCCGTGCGCTTCTGGAGTTCGCGAAGCCGAAGGAGGTGCCGCGCCCAGTTGAGGGGGCCATCGATGTGTCCGTACATGACTGTCGAGGTCGTCCGGAAGCCGACTTTGTGCGCGGTCTCGATGACTTCGATCCATTGGGCGGTGTTGATCTTGTCCGGGCAAAGCGTCTCGCGGACTTCGTCGTCGAGGACTTCGGCGGCCGTGCCGGGGAGCGTGCCGAGGCCGGCCTCCATCAGCCGCCGCAGGAAGGCTTCGATTGAAATGCCAAGCGTTTCCGCGCCCTGGAACACTTCCAAGGGCGAGAACGCGTGGACGTGGATATCGGGCAATGCTGCTTTGACGGCGCGACAGATCGCCAGGTACGTCTCTCCCGTGTACTCGGGGTGGATGCCGCCCTGCATGCAGACTTCGGTGCCACCGCGGCCCCAGGCCTCGAGCGAGCGGCGCACGATTTCGTCGTTTCCGAGGTCGTACGGCTGGCCCCGCAGGTTCTCGCTGAGCTTGCCCTTGGAAAACGCGCAGAACTGGCAGCGGAAGTAGCAGATGTTGGTGTAGTTGATGTTGCGGTTGACGACGTAGGTCACGGTATCGCCGTTGACCTTTTTACGTAGGTCGTCGGCCGCCTCGCAGACGGCGAAAAAGTCGTCGCCGCGGGCTTGGAAGAGGCGCGTGACTTCGCGCTCGCTCAGGTCCCGCCCGGCGGTCGCCTTCGCGATCAACGCGGAGACATCGGCGCTGACGGCGGCCAGCGGTGCGCGCCCGCCCGGCACTTCGAGCCGCACGTACGGAGCAGGCACCGCGGTCAATTCGCCCGGCGACCACTCTTCAGCGCGCGGGAAGCCTTCGCCATCGATGGCCTTAAGGACCGGCGTCCGCAGCGACGCGTCGAGCCAGCGTTCGCCCTCCACCGCGTACTCGGGGTAGAGCGCGAGCCTTTCCTGAAGGACCTTGCCGCAGGCCGCCGTGTTCTGGGCCAGTTCGTCCAGGTGCGGCCACGGGGCCTCGGGGTTGACGTGGTCCGGCGTCACCGGCGAAACGCCGCCCCAGTCGTTGAGGCCGGCCGCGATCAGCCGGGGGTAGAGGTCGTAACTGAGGTTCGGCGGCGCCTGGATATTCATCGCCGGGCCGAACACGACGCGGGCGACGGCGATCGTCCAGAGCAGGTCGTCGAGGTCGGGCTCTGGGAAGCCGGCCATTTTGGTGTCGGCTTTCGCCCGGAAGTTCTGGACGATGATCTCCTGGATGTGCCCGTACTCGTGGTGCAGCCGGCGCAGCGCCAAGAACGACTCGACCCGCTCGCGGCGGTTCTCGCCGATGCCGATCAGGATGCCGCTCGTGAAGGGCACCTGGAGTTCGCCCGCTTGGCGCATCGTTTCGAGACGAACCCCCGGGCGCTTGTCCGGCGAGCCGTAGTGGACCATGCCCTTTTCGAGAAGCCGGTCAGAAACGCTCTCGAGCATGATCCCCTGCGAGATCGAGACGCCGCGTAGGGCCGCGATTTCGTCGCGGGTCATGACGCCGGGGTTGGCGTGCGGGAAGAGGCCCGTCTCCTTGTGGACGAGGTCCGCCATCGCCGTGAGGTACTGGATCGTGGTCTCGTAGCCCATGGCGGCGAGTTCACGCTTCGCGACTTTGTAGCGCAGCTCCGGCTTGTCGCCCAGGGTGAACAGAGCTTCCTTGCAGCCAGCGGCGGCGCCAGCGCGGGCGATCGCCAGCACTTGCTCCGGCGTCATGTAAGCGGCTTGGCCGGGGACTGGCGGCTTCGCGAACGTGCAGTAGTGGCAAACGTCCCGGCAGAGCTGCGTCAGCGGGATGAAGACCTTCTTCGAGAAGGTGATGACGTTGCGGTGGCCCGCCGTGTTCAGGTCCGTGGCGACGCTGAGCAGTCCTTCGAGGTCCGTTTCATCAGCGAGGGCGAGGGCCGAGCGGTCATCCGGGAGCACGCCATCGAGGGCGCGCGAAAGCGTGGATCGGTTTGAGGGGAGCATGCGGGCCTCCTGCGCGGCGAGTGGTTCTCGGGAGTCACTTCATATCTTGAAGTTACCCCCCCGCGCTGTGATAGTACGACAGGACGCGGCTTTCGCCAAGCGTCCGCGGGGAGATTGTGGGATGGCACAGAACCGGACCGTGCGCTGCCCGGTCGCCGCGACTCTGGACATCGTCGGCGACCGCTGGACCTTGCTGGTCGTCCGCGATTTGCTGCGCGGGCGGCGCCGCTACTCGGAGATCGCCGAGACTGTCGAGGGCATCCCATCGAGCGTGCTCAGCGACCGCCTCAAGCTGCTCGAACGCGAAGGCATCGTCGTGCGGCGCTACTACACGCATCACCCGCCGCGGGCCGAGTACATCTTGACGCAGAAGGGCCACGCGCTCGGCGTCGTCGTCGGCGCGCTGTCGAGATGGGGCGAACGGTATGGCGAACACGACCTCGCGCTCGTCGACCACGAGTGCGGCCACGGGCTCGATTTGGTGTATCACTGTCCAACCTGTCAGCGGACATCGCCGCGGAGCAGGGCGCGAATCGTCCGGCAGTAGGCGCGGCTGATACACTTCGAACGTGACCGGAGGTTGAGTCGTGGGAAGTCGCGTGTCCGTTGACGGCGAGGTAACCATCCCAGAAGAGCTGCG
This sequence comes from bacterium, assembly GCA_945861295.1. Taxonomy (GTDB): domain Bacteria; phylum Chloroflexota; class Dehalococcoidia; order Tepidiformales; family Tepidiformaceae; genus CAMAUF01. The sequence goes on from CAMAUF010000015.1 coordinate 3,744, forward strand.
GGAGCAGCTCGGCATTCGGCCTGGTGACGAAATGGAATGGGAAGCCACCCCGGACGGACGCCTCGTCTGCTCCAACGCTTCATCGTTGCGCGCGCTGTTGGAAGAATGGCGCGGTAAGTGGGACCCTGGCGACCGCACTGTGGACGAGTGGATAGAGGAGATGCGCGGCCGATGATCACAGAAGTCGATAGCAACGTGCTCCTGGACTTCCGCCAAAACCGCCAGCCCGGTTCATCGACGGACGCGCTTGCGGCGATCTTCGGAGCCCTTCGTTCGGGCTCGCTCATCGTCTGCGAAGTTGTTTACGCGGAGGTCGAAATGGCATTTCGGGCGATGCCCGGCGGTCTCGACGCCTTTCTGGCGATGGCCCGCGTTCAGCTCGTCATCAGCACGACGAGCACTCTGCAGCTCGCGAGCGAGCGCTGGCAGATGTATCGCCAACGCCGGCCTCGCCAGATCGAGTGCCCGGCCTGCGGGTCGCCGGCGCCCCTCGACTGCCCCCGCTGCGGGCTGCCGATCGTGCCCCGCCAGCACATCGTCGCGGACTTCCTGATCGGCGCGCACGCGCTGACGCAGGCGGACCGGCTGCTCACGCGCGACCGCGGCTTTTACGCCAGCTACTTCCCCGACCTGGCGCTGGCCTGACAAAACCAGCGACCTTCGCCCGCCCGCGCCGTCACCCGTAGAATTACGCCATGCAGAAACGTTGGGCGCTCTCCGTCCCGCTCGATTCCCACACCTTGCCCGAGATCGTCGCCGTCGCCCAGGAGGCCGAGTCCCTCGGCTACAGCGACGCCTGGTCCGGCGAAACCGACGCAACCGACGCGTTCACCCCGCTCGTCCTGGTCGCCCTGAACACGAACATGCGTGTCGGCACCGCTATCGCCGACGCCTATTCGCGCGGGCCTCAGCGGCTCGCGGCCACTGCGGCGAGCATGGCGAGCGTCGCACCCGGCCGCTTCGTGCTCGGGATCGGCGCCAGTTCCATCGTCATTGTCCAGAGCTGGAACAGCGTCACCTACGAAAAGCCCGTGACGCGAGTCCGCGAAATGGCGACCGTCCTGCGCCAGATGCTCGCGGGCGAACGGGTCGTCTTCGCAGGTGAAACGATCAGCGTCAACGGCGTACGCCTCGGCCTGCCGCCGCAGCCGCCCGTGCCGATCCACATCGCCGCTCTCCGCCCGAACATGCTCAGCGTCGCGGGGAGCGTGGGCGATGGCGCCATCCTCAACTTCCTCAGCGCCGAGGATACGAAGAAATCGGTCGCGGTCGTGCGCCAGGCGGCCGCGGCGGCGGGGAAGGACCCGGACAGCATCGAAATCTCGGCCCGTATCTTCGTGAGCCTGGACGAGCGCGGCGAAGAGGACGACATGGTCATCCGCCGCTGGACGACGTCCTATCTCAACGTGCCGACTTACAAGAAGTTCCAGCAGTGGCTGGGCCGAGACGCGCTGACGCCGATGTGGCGGGCCTGGGACGAAGGCGACCGTAAAGGCGCCGTCGCCGCTATCGGCCAGGACGTCCTCGATGAGCTCTACATCCGGGGCACACCGGAGGAACGCCGGGCGCACCTCCAGCGCTACTTCGATTGCGGGATCGACACCGCCTTCTTTCACTTCATGACCGGCGAGACGGACATCGAGAAGCGGCGCGCTAAAATTCGGCAGGGCATCCGCGATATGGCCCCGCGCTGAACGACCGGTTCGCGCCCAAAGGCGGCGCTTGATACAATCCGGCCGCTCTGACCGGACACGTGCCGGCCACATTACTACGCATAAGGAAGTCGCCGCATGGACCTCGGCCTCAGCGAAGAACAAGAACTGCTCAAGAACTCCGCCCGCGAGTTCCTCGAAAAGGAGTGCCCGGAAGAGCACGTCCGCGCCATGGAAGAGGACGAGAAGGGCTACAGCTCCGACCTCTGGAAGAAGATGGCCGACCTCGGTTGGCACAGCCTCATGATCCCCGAGGCGCAAGGCGGCGCGGGCTTCTCCTTCCTCGACCTTTGTGTGCTCGTCGAAGAGGCGGGCCGCGCGCTCCTGCCCGGGCCGTTCATCCCGAACCAGGTTTGCGCGGCGACGCTGATCCTGGCTGGCACAGCTGCCCAACAAGCGAAATACCTGCCAAAGATCGCGGACGGATCGCAGATTCACACTTACGCGATCACGGAGCCGAGCGGCCGCTGGGACCGCGAGGGCATCACCATGAAGGCGAACGCCGACGGCACCCTCAGCGGCACCAAGCTGTTCGTCCCCGACGCCAACGTCGCCGACTACCTGCACGTGGTCGCCCACGGAGCGGACGGCGCCATCAACGATTACATCGTCGCGCGCACCGCGCCGGGCGTGGCCGTGACCGTCCTCAAGACGATCGCCAGCGACAAGCAGGCCGAAGTCGTGTTCACCAACGCCAAGCCGGAGGACGTCCTGACGATGGACGCCGCCACAGCGGGCGCCATTCGCAACCGTGCCACCGCGCTCGAATGCGCCTACCTCGTCGGCCTCGCGCAGAAGGACTTCGAGATCTCGGTGAACTACGCCAAGGAACGCGTCCAGTTCGGTCGTCCGATCGGCTCGTTCCAGGCCATCCAGCACAAGGCCGCCGACATGGTCACCGATGTCGATGGCATGCGCTTCATCATGTACAAGGCCGCCTGGGCGACCAGCGAAGGCGAATCCAGCGCCGACATGGACGTTGCCATGGCCAAGGCATGGTGCAGCGACGCCAGCCGCCGCGTGGTGGCCCATGGCCAGCAGATCCACGGCGGCATCGGCTTCACCAAGGACTACGTCATCCAGCTCTTCTTCCGCCGCCAGAAGCGCGCGGAACTGTTCTGGGGCGACGCGGATTACCACCGCGAGCGCGTCGCGCAGATGCTGGAAATCTAGCTTCCCGCGCGGCCACGCGCCCGAGCGTTGCGGCTTCGAAGAGGGCGGTCGGTTGACCGCCCTTTTCGTTTGCTCGGGGCTCGCATGCCCGTAGAGAGGAGTGTTGTACGGTTGGAGCAGCGACGCCGCCACGCCCAGGGCGGACGATCCCAGGACCAGGGAGAGCAACCAATGGTGCACCTTCGGAAATACCTCCTGCGCGGGCTCGCCGCGTGCGCGATCGCTCCGGCGCTCCTCGCCGCCTGCGGCGGCGACGACGACGAAGCTGACAGTCCAGGCGCCGCGGGCGGCACGGTCGCTGCGCCGACTGGGGGCGACGAGGCCTACCTGGCGGTGTACTGCAAAGCTTCGGTCACGTTTGGGGCCGCCTTCGTTGCCGCCCTCAAGAAGGGCGCCGCCGCCGCCAACGACAAGGATGCGGCGAAAGTCTTTGTGGAGCCGTTCGATGCGTACGTGAAAGAGCTGCGGACCGCCAAACCTCCCAAGGACGTGAAGGCCGCGCACGATCAAATTGTCGCCGCCCTCGCGGACGTGGCGAAGGACCTCAAGGATGGCAAGGACCCGAGCCAGCTCCTGGACGCCATCGAGGCTCCGGACCTCGACGAGGCCATCAGCGCTCGCCTCGACGCTGCCGCCAAGAAGAATCCGGATTGCGTGGGCGTCGGCTTCGCCTCTGAGTAAGCGCCGTCTGCGCGGTGTTGAAAGCGATCTCCATTCCCAAGGGACGGACCAGATGCGTTTGCGAACATTTCTCGTGCGGGGCCTCGTGGCCTGCGCGGTCACGCCCGCACTCCTCGCTGGCTGCGGCGGGGACGACGACGATGGCGGCGAGGCCGCGCCAAAAGCGCCCAGCGGAAGCGACGAGGCCTACGTGGCCATCTTCTGCAAGGCGAGCAACACCTTCGGCGAGGACTTCTTCACGGCCCTGACCAGCATCGCCGAGGACGCGACCGATAAGGAGGCAGCCGCCGCCTTCGTGGACCCCTTCGAAACCTACGTCAAGGATCTCCGTGCGGCCAAGCCCCCGAAAGACGTGAAGGCGGCGCACGACCAAATCCTGTCGCAGTTGACGGACGCGCTCAAGGAACTCAAGGCCGGGAACAACCCGGAGGTCATCTTCGATGCGCTCGAATCGCCGGATGTCGACGACGCTATTAGCGCCCGCCTCGACGCGGCCGCGGAGAAGAATCAGGACTGCATCGACGGGGGCGTCACGTTCAGCTCCGACACCGGCGGATAGCGCGCTCGCCTGCGCCGGTCGAGCGCCGGTAGCGGCAGACCGCGATCTTCGGTCTCAGGAGGACCACGATGAACTTCCCGCTCCGCATAATCAGCGGTTTGACGCTCTGCGCCATGGGCGGGGCACTCCTCTCCGCCTGCGGCGGTGGCGACGGCGCCTCAGCCGATGCCGAGTCCGGCAGCGACGAAGCCTACGTCGCGGCATTTTGCGAGGCGACCGCCACCTTCGGCGCGGCCGTGATCAGCGCCATCGAAACGCTTCTTACGGACGACGACGACGAAACCGCCGCCAAAGCGCTCGCCGGGCCGGTCGAGGCCTTCGCCGCCGAACTGAAAAAGGCGAAGCCGCCCAAGGACGTGAAGTCGGCGCACGAGGCGATCCTGTCTCAGTTAACTCGCGCGGTCAAAGACCTCAAGGCAGGGAAAAACCCGGCCGACATCTCTGACCCATCCGCGCCCCCGGACCTGGACGAAGCCGTGAGCGCCCGGCTCAACGCAGTCGCCGCCAAGGACCAGGTCTGCGGTGACGAAGGCGTGGATTTCTCCGAGGCCGAGTAGTCGCGCCTCGCTAATGCGAATGGCCACCGGGGCCGTGGCTGTGGCCGTGACCGCCGAAGTCGCCCCCACCCCCGCCCCCGCCGAAATCGTCTCCTCCGCCGAAATCGCCCCCGCCGGCGTCGTCCCAAGGAGCGGGGCCATCGCCCATCGAAGCCTCGGCGACGCCGAGCACGGCAAAGCCGCCGATCGGCTTGCGCGCCTGTTTGCCGCAGTTGGCCTTGGTTTTCGGGCACTTGCCCCCGTGCAGGTCGTCGCAGGGCCAGATCGAGCGAACTTCGGACATCGGAATGCGCTTGTTGAACGTGGTGTTGCAATCGGTACAGATGAATTCGTAAAGAGCCATGTTCCGATCGTCCGGGAAGTCGCGCGGATGGTCAACGCGGGCCCCAGATCATCACATGGAGACGGTCTTGCGAAGCTCCGTCAAAAAGGCGACGCAGACCTCGCTGTGCAGCAAACGCCCGCGGGCCGTGAGCCGAAGCGTGCCATCGCCCAGGGTGAGGAGGCCTGCCGCCCTCAGCCGATCGAGCGATTCCCCGACGGCGTCCGCGACGGTCCGCCCGAATTCGGCCTCGAAGTCGGCCGTCCGAAAGCCAGCGACGAGGCGCAGGCGGGTCTCCAGCCAGTCGAAGGTGCGCGTCACAGGGTCGATCTCGTGAAAGACGCCCCACGGCGGGCTAGTCGCCACCCGGCTGGCGGCGATATACGCCCGCGGCTGAGCAACGTTTTCGTACCGCCGGCCGCCGAGGTAGCCATGAGCGCCGGCACCGATCCCGAGGTACTCGCCACCCGTCCAGTAGACGAGGTTATGGCGTGATTCGTGGCCAGCCCGCGCCCAGTTCGAGATTTCGTAGTGCGTGTACCCAGCCTCCGCGAGCCGTCCCTCGGCCGATTCGTAACAGTCCGCCGCGGTGTCGGGGTCGGGCATCGCCATGTCGCCTTCCGCGACATGACGCGCAAACGGTGTCCCGGGCTCAATCGTCAAGGCGTAACAGGACAGGTGCTCCGGGACGAGCTGGATGGCACGGTCGAGGCCTTCGAGCCAGGCCCCGGCGGCCTGGCCTGGGAGTCCATAGATCAGGTCCAGGCTCACGTTGGTGAAACCCGCCTCCCGGGCAAGCGAGAGGGCGGCCGCTCCCGCCTCGGGTGAGTGCGTGCGGTCCAGCAGGCGCAGCTCTTCGGCGTTGAAGCTTTGGACCCCAAAGGAGACACGATTGACGCCCGCGGCCCGAAGCTCCCGCATCGCCAGGAGGCCGAGCGTGCCAGGATTCACCTCCACGGAGATCTCGGCGTCCTTCGCCAGGTGGGACCGGGACGCGAGAGCCTCGATGACAGCGGCCAGATGCCGGACGGGGACCTCGCTCGGGGTGCCGCCGCCGAAGCTGACGCTCGTCACGCGGCGGCCGGCGAGCGTCGCCGCCCACGCGGCGACCTCCGCGACCAAGGCGTGGTGGTAGGCCCCCTTCAAGGCGTCCAGGCCGGCGTAGGCGTTGAAGTCGCAGTAGCCGCACTTGACGGTGCAAAACGGGATGTGGACGTAGACGGCGAGCGGCTCGCTCATCGGGCCAGCGCCGTGCGGAGGCCACGCGGATCATGCGTCGTGATGCCGTCAACCCCCGCGTCGGCCAGAGCGACCGCGCGGGCCGGGTCGTCGACCGTCCAAGCGACAACTTGGAGCCCGCAATCGTGCAGCGTCTGAATGGTGGCTGGGTCGAGCAGACTGGCGCGGGCCGAGACCCCGGCGCAGACGCGGTCCCGCCGCGTGACAGAGAGGAGCAAGGCGAGCTTCGCGCGGACATCAACGGAGTAGTACACCTCGATCCCGGGCAGGATGACGGCCATGTCGCGGAGGGCCGGCCAGAGTTGGGACGAGGCGATGACGCGTCGATGCCCGTTCGCGGCAACCGTCCGCGCGAGCGACGCGAGGCCCTCCGGGTGGCGATCTTTCAGGTCAAGGAAGAGTCCGGTCGCTTTCGGGATGGCGTTGACGATCGCGCCGAGTTGATCTTCGCCGCGTGACGGGCGCCGCAGATACCACTTTTCGAACAGCAACGGCACCCCAAGCGGGACTCGCCGCTCATGCCGGACCTCGACGCGGCGCCGGTGGGACCACACGTCGATTTCGACCATGTCGGCCCCGCCGGCGCAGGCCGAACTGGCGCGGTCCACGCTGTTGGTCGCGTGCGCTATCAAGAGGGGCCGAGAGGCCCCGTCGGCGCTGAGCGGCCGAGCGCGTGGCGTTGGGCGCATCTCAGAGCGTCACTGGGGCCGGCTCAACCTCGACCGGATGGCGAGGAGAGACCGAGATAGCCCCGCGGGCGATTGCGTCGAGCAGGGCCGCGTCGGCGACGATGTACCCCTCTGCGACCGGAGCGATGGCCCCAAGCGCGACGAAGCGGCTGAGGAGGGCAGTCACGGTTTCCCTGCTCGTCCCAATCGTCTGCGCCAGTTCCTGGTGCGTCAGGCCCAGCCGGATCGCGCCCTGCACGGCGCGGGTCGAGAGTGTGTCCGCCAGCCTGGCCGAGACCGGCTTGGAGACGATGCTCATGAACGTGCGCTGCATGCCCGCAAGGCGGCGCGCCATCAGTTCGGCCATCGCGAAGCCGAGACGCGGCGACTGGTGGAGGAGATGGGAGAAGTCCTCCCAAGCGACGGTGACGGCGACGCTGTCTTCGAGGGCCTGGGCGTAGGCGGTCCGCTCGCCGGCTTCCACGATCGCCATATCCCCGAAAACGCCGCCTTTCGTAACGACCTCGAGGATCACCTCTTTGCCGTTCTCGGCAACCTGATAGACCTTGACGTGGCCCTTGAGGACGAGATAGACGCGCTCCGCCGGGTCGCCCGCCGAAAAGATCACCTGACGCGCACAAAAGGTGCGTTCGCTGAGCAGCGGGATGAGGCGCTCCAGTTCGTCGTCGGTGAGGACGTTCATGACTTTGCTGAGCTGGCGCAAGTACCATGCGATGGAACGATTGAACGCCTGCTTGCCACGCGCCGGGCGTGGGTTCGAGTCGCCGGTCATTCGTGCCTCCCACCAAAATGCAGCTTCAGTTCGTCCAACAACTTCCTGGCGCCGGGTGTCAGCGCTTCCGGCTCCGCGGCTTCAACGTACCGCTGCAGGTCACCGAGGGCGGCCTCATGGCGGCCTAGGCGGTAGTTGAGCATCCCGCGCTCGCCGACCAAGGCCGCGTTCCAGGGCTCAAGACAGAGCGCGAACTCCACGATCGAGAGCCAACGCTCGATGTCGCGGCGGTCGCGGTAAATCACGTGCAGATTGCGCAACATGCGCTGCAAGAGCTGCCTGCGGGTGATGGCCGCGAGGTAGGACTCAGCCGATCCAGGGAGTTCTTGGCCGCGCAACCGGGCGATCAGTTCGGCGCGGTCCATGCGGACGCCTTGGTTGAAGGGGTCGACGTAAATCGGTTCCGCTGGGTCGCCGCAACGGACGACGAAGTGGCCGGGGTAGCCGACACCGTCGCAGCGAAGGCCGACGCGCTGGGCGACTTCCATGTAGACGAGAGAGAGCGAGATCGGGATGCCCAACCGCCGGCCGACGACGCGGTCCAGAAAGCTGTTCTCCGGCTCAGCATAGGTCGAGTGATTGCCCGAGTAGCCGCGCACGACGAAGAGTTCATGGTCGATGGCCCCTGCGAGCGTCTCCGGGTCCGCGCCTGGTTCGACGGAATCGGTGACGGCTTCCGCGATGACATCCAGCTCACGCGCGACGGCGTGGGGGTCGGCGGCTGGGTCACCGAGGCGCGCGATCAGCATCGCCGCCCCGAAGAGATCGACGTCGCTGTCCCGGCCCCTGGTAGCGGCGGCAAAGTCGCGGTAGGTCGAGGAGTCCACGCTTCGAGTATAAGGAACGGCGTCGGTGGGCGCTTGCGCGCGCGGCGAACCCAACGGCCCCCGCAGGTCCGGAATTAGCGCCCATGACGCCCAAGCCCTGTTGACAAGCTGCGTAAGATGAGTGGCGGAAGGCAGACACATGGCTTCGGGCTCGGCGAACCGTTGGCGACTGACGATGGTCCTCGCGCTCGCCCTGTGCCCCTTGCTGGCGACGCTGAGGCCTAGCCCTTCCTCCGCCGCCGACCCGATTCTTACGCGTCGCGCGACGGTCGCTCTCGTCAGTCATGACCCCAAGCCGGCGGCGCCGGTCGTACCGCCAGGACCCGCGGCCCCGGCTGGCACGACGTTCGTCCTCAACGAGGTCCGCTTCAGTGCCGCGCCCGGGGCGGCGGCATTCGTCGAGCTTCGCAATACCGGCCCGGCCACGGTCTCGCCTTCGGGACTGGTCCTGGCCTCGGGCGGCGCGTCGTACGTCCTACCCCCGGGCATCCCCGGGGCCGCCCCTGGGGGCTTGGTGGTCGTGCTTTTCGACGGGGGTGGGCCAACGAGCGGCGCGACCTTCCACGCGCCGCTGACGTCCCTCCCGGGGGCGGGTTCGCTGGCCTTGCTCGCGGGCGGCGCGAGGTTGGACGCCGTGGACTGGGGAGATGGTTCGCTGGCGCCGGGCGGCGCGATCCAGGAACCGGCGGCCGGGTCGGTCGCGGCCCGCGTGCCGGCCGGAGGCGCCTCGGGCACGCCCTGGGCGCTCCTCGGACCGGCCCAAGCGACGCCAGGCGCGCCCAATCCGGTCCCGGCCGTGAGCGCCTTCGCCAGCCCGGACGGCGCCGTCTTTAGCAGTTCGACGCCGAAGCTCTCGTGGTACAGCGTCCCGGGGGCGACGCGCTACCGCGTCGAGCTGTCCGCCAGCCGAACCTTCGCCGCGCTCCTGGCGGACAGGACAGTGTCGGCCACGCGGCCGGGCGCGCTCACGCCGGAGAACTTGGCCGTCGGGCCTCTCTCCCCGGGCCTGTATTACTGGCGGGTGACGGCTCTTTACCCTTCGGGCGCGTCGGCCGTCTCCGCGAGCCAGCGCGTGGGCGTGCGTGGCGGCGTTACGGCCGCCGCTGTCACGGCCGAAAAGCGCCTCCCCGTCCCGCGGCTGAACCAACGCAAAGACACCGCCATGTTGCAGCTCGAAAACCCGGCGGAAGACGGGCCCCTCGCCTGGGACAAGCCCGATGCCGACATGCCGACGCGGCCGTACTGCGTCTACGCGGGGGTGGCCATGCTCAACCGCTACTACGGCGGCGACTGGAGCGTCGACTACGCCCACTACGTCACGCTGAAGGACCAGGCGCCGGGCCCGGAACTCGACCTCCAAGAGCGCGGAGCGACGATCTACGAGGAGCGTGCCGCCATCCGTGAGGCGCTCGGCGTCGACCCGGGTCCACCCACGGTGATCGAGACGGCCGCTGACCTTCAAGCCTTCCACGCGAAAATCAGGGCTGAGATCGATGCCGGCCGGCCGCTCGCCGCGCGGTGGCCGGCACATGCCGTGCTCATCATCGGCTATGCCGACCAGGACGAGTTCGGAAACTTCTCGATCGTCGTCCAGGACGGAAACGGCCCGGCCTGGGCGCGGAGCGAGTTCCCAGAGGCGTCGCTCAGCTGGCTCGCGTACTTGACCATCCCGGCGGGCGGCCAGGGAGCGGACCAGGGCAAGGTAACCGCGGACAGCGACGGCGACGGCGTCGTCGACTTTGACGAGTCCGACCGGTTCCATACCAACGTCGCCGCCAAAGACTCGGACCACGACAAACTCAACGACAAGCAGGACATCCGCGCCTCCATCTGGGACGAACGCCACGGCTCTGCTCGGGGAGGGCCCGGCCGCGACTTCGACGGCGACGGCCTGCCCATGGAGCGAGACCCGGACGCCGACGGCGGCGGATGCTTCGACGGCATGGAGGACGTG
>CAMAUF010000016.1 GCA_945861295.1 bacterium
AAACTGCGGGCATCGCGACAGTAGACCTCCGCACGGGCGCGGCGGCGGCCTTTGCCGCCGATGCGGTCGTCGTCGCCTCAGGCGGGGCCGGCCAACTCTTTTCGCATACCACGAACCCCGCGGTTGCGACCGGCGACGGCATCGCCCTCGCCTTCCTCGCTGGCGCCGAACTCATGGACCTCGAGTTCTACCAATTTCACCCGACCGCCTTCCGCGCTGCTGGGGCGCCGCCATTCCTCATCTCCGAAGCCGTCCGCGGCGAAGGGGCGCAACTGTTGAACGCCGCCGGCGAAGCGTTCATGCCCCGCTACGACGTCCGCGGCGACCTAGCGCCGCGCGATGTCGTCGCTCGCGCCTGCCTGGCCGAGATGCGCGCCGCCGGCGTCGACGCCGTAGCCCTCGACTGCCGCGCCATCCGCAAGGTCGATGTCGCCGTCCGCTTTCCCGGCATCTACGCCTTCTGCCTGGGCCAGGGCATCCAAATGGAACGCGACCTCATCCCCGTCGCCCCTGCCGCCCACTACTTCATGGGCGGCATCCGGACCGACACCTGGGGCCGCACGAACGTGCCCGGCCTCTACGCCTGCGGCGAGGCGGCCTGCACGGGCGTCCATGGCGCGAACCGGCTCGCAAGCAATTCGCTCATGGAAACCGTCGTCTTCGGCAAGCGCGTCGTCGAACATATCGAGTCCGGCAGCCGGGACGCGGCGACGCCAGCGGCGGACGCGATCGCCATCGTTCCTCCCACTGGCGTCCCCGCCGCTATCGCGGAGATCCAGACGATGATGTGGCGAGATGCCGGCATCGAGCGGACCGCGACCGGGCTTCGCGGCGCGCTCGCGCAGGCCGCGACTTGGGCCGGCGCGGGCGGGGCTGGCCGCGAAGGCCCGGAACGGGCCAGCCTCGCCCTGCTGGCGCGGCTCCTGCTCACGGCCGCCGAACGCCGGACCGAAAGCCGCGGGGCGCACAAGCGCCTCGACTTCCCCGAACGGGACGACGCCCGCTGGCGCCGCCATCAGGTGTATCGCCATGGATGAACTGCTCCTGGATAGCGGCCATGTCCGCGCCGTTGTCGCCGCCGCACTCACGGAAGATCGCGCCGCCGAAGACATCACAACGCTCGCCGTTGTCGCCGCGGACGCTTTCGGGCGGGCGACGCTGGTCGCGAAGGAGCCGGGGGTGCTGACGGGGCTCGATGCCGCCTCCGCCGCCTTCACGCTGATCGATGCCCGGTGCCGTCTCGCCCCGGCCGTGCAAGACGGAGAGTCCTTCGCGGCGGGGGCGACCATCGCGACGATCGAGGGCCCGCTCCGGGCCATCCTTCAGGCCGAGCGCGTGGCCCTGAACTTCCTGCAGCGCCTTTCGGGGACGGCGACGCTGACGCGCGCCTTCGTCGACGCGGTCGCCGGGACGCGCGCCGTCATCCTCGACACACGCAAGACGACGCCCGGCCTGCGGGACCTCGAAAAGTACGCCGTCCGCTGCGGGGGCGGCACGAACCACCGCCGCGACCTCGCCGTCATGGCCATGATCAAGGATAACCACCGCGCCGCCCTCGCCCGCGCCGGCCTTAGCCTGGCCGAAGGCGTCGCAGCTATCCGGAAGCGAGCGCCCGGCGCGCCGGTCGAGGTCGAAATCGACCTGCTCGGGGAACTAGAGGCAGCCTTAGCTGCCGCGCCGGACTGGGTGCTGCTCGACAACATGAGCAACGCCGATATGGCCGCGGCCGTCCGCCAATCGGCTGGCCGGGCGAAGCTCGAAGCGAGCGGCGGCGTCCGACTCGATACCGTCCGTGGTATCGCCGAGACGGGCGTCGACGCGATCAGCGTCGGCGCGCTCACCCACAGCGCCCGCGCGCTCGATATCGGCCTCGATTTCGAAATCTAATCCCGACAGGCGTGGAGGCGGAGCAATCTCGGCACGCCGACACCGTCAATCGGTGCGTCCGCCGCCTGTGGCTTCGTCCAAGACTTCCGCCAGGTGCATCACGCGGGCCTGGATGCCGGCTTCGCAGACCGCCGCTTCGTACTGCATTTGACAGCCGGGATTCGCCGTGACGATGACCTCGGGGGCGAACTTTTTGAACTGTTCCGCCTTGCGCGTGCGCAAACTGGCCGACATCGCCGGCTGGACAAGCGAATAGAGGCCCGCGGCGCCACAGCACATGTCGCCGCCCGGTGTTTCGACGACGCTGATCCCGGCGAGCGCGCCCAACAGCGCGCGCGGCTGATTGCGCACGCGTTGGGCGTGGGCGAGGTGGCACGGGTCCTGATAGGTCACTCGCTTGGCGAACCGGCCGGCTGGAATGCCCGCCGCAGCCACGACCTCGGAGAAATCTTTGACTCGCGCGGAGAATTGGCGGGCGCGGTCGGCGTATCCCGGGTCGCCAGCGAGAAGGTCGCCGTACTCTTTGAGCGCGGTCCCGCAGCCGGCGGAATTGTTGACGATCGTGGCCGGGCTCGTGCGTTCCAAGGCGTCGATGTTGTCGCGGGCGAGGCCGCGCGCGAACTCGAGGTCGCCGTCGTGGGCCGAAAGCGCGCCGCAGCAGCCCTGGCCGACCGTGGCTTCGACTGCGAACCCGGCCCGCGTCAACACACGCGCCGTGGCACGGTGCACGTCGCCGAACACCTCGCCCATGATGCAGCCCGTAAACAGCACGATCGGCGCGCTGCCGGGGTTGGCCGCGGGCGTGGCGTCGCCGGGCCGGAACGGGCGGCCCAGCCGGGCCGGGAGCTGCGACTCGATCACGCCAAGCCGGCCAAGCTTGCGCAGGAGCCCACTCCGGCGCAGGAGCCCGCGCAACGGGAACGCCGCCCAGAGGCGCACCGGCCAAACGGCAGCCGCGAGCACGCGTGGCCGGGCGACGACGTTGCGCAAGCCGAAACGTCGCAGCCGCCGCATTTTTCCGCCAGTGGGCGGTTTGGCGGCGACTTGCGCCCTCACGTGCTCCATCAGCCGGCCGTAGGGCACGCCGCTCGGGCACACGGCCTCGCAGGCGCGGCATTGCAGGCACAGGTCCCAGTGGCCTTGCACCGCCGCCGTCAGGGGGATGTGGCCCTCGTCGACCGCCCGCGCCAGGTAGATCCGGCCGCGCGGCGACTCGGTTTCGAGGCCGGTGATCGCATACGTCGGGCACGCGTTGACGCAGAGGCCGCAGTGCACGCAGCGCGAGAGGTCGTCCTTGGCGGGCGCGTCGGCGGGGATCGGCCAAAACGAGTGAGAACCGTCAGATGCCACCGATGTACCTCCCGCGGTTGAAGCGGCCCGCCGGATCGTACGCCTCCTTGAGCTTGCGCATGAGGCCGAATGAACCGGGTGGCGGCCCCCAGGCTTCGATTTCGCCACGGAACCCGGCCGGCATCCGGTCGGCGACCACCGAGCCGCCGACGGCCGCCGTCGCCCCCCGAAGTTGATCGAGCGCGCCGCCGAACTGGCGGGCGTTCGGGGCCGATCCCACGTCCCAGGCCGCCCTCACAAACCCGGAAAGCGGCCGGACGACGAGGGTGCTCGGCTTCAGCGCCACCAGGTCGGTGGCCAGCGCCCGCAGCCGCGATGGCGTCGTTACCGCTCGCAGTGCCAGGACGTCATCGAGACGGTAGCCCGCGTCGCGACAAAGGGCGTAGCGGCCGGGCGTCAACCGTCGCAAAGGCCCCGTCAGGGCCTCGAGCGCCGGGACCGCTCGCTCGGGAGCGCGCAGCACGAGCGCCGGCGCCTCGCCCGACTCGGCGAGGATGTCGGAAAACTCGGCCCGGACATCGGCGCGGTAGATGCGCTCCACGAGTTCGAGGCCCTCAGCCAAGCTCGCCACCGGGCATTCGAGGTCGACGGCCGGCGCCATGGGGTACACGCGAACGGTGACCTCCGTGATGATCCCGAGCGTGCCGAGCGACCCGCACCAGAGCCGCATCAAGTCGTAGCCGGTCACGTTCTTGACGACGCGGCCGCCCGCTTTGACCAGCTCGCCATCGGCGCGCAGGACGGTCATGCCGAGGACGAAGTCGCGCGGCGCGCCGAACCGCGGGCGCATCGGCCCACCCAGCCCTGTTGCCATGACGCCGCCGATCGTGCTCGTTTCCGCCAGCGGCGGGTCGAGCGGCAGGTGCTGGCCCTTCGCCGCCAGGATCGCCGCGAGTTCGCCCAAGGTGACGCCCGCGGGCACCACCGCCGTGAGGTCCTCGCGCTCATGCTGGACCTCGCCTCGCAGCGCCGCGCCCGCCGCCATCAGCGCGAAAGGCCCGCTCGGCGCGTTGCCAAGTTCCAGCTGCGTCGCGCCGCCGACCGGGACCACCGTGAGGTCCCCGGCCGCGGCCACGAGGTCGCGCATTTCAGCCAGGCCGCGGGGATGCCAGACGGCGTCCGGCGATCGTCCGGCGACCTCAGCCGGGAAACTGACCGCTCTAGACATAGGCGTCAGGCCCGGCGGCGCGCATCGCCGCGTCGTTGTGCGCCATTTCGCCGCAGCCCGAACCGGCGGGGAGCAGCTTGCACGGGTTGAAGCGCCCGTGGTTGCCGAACACCGCCCGGATCCGCCCCATGTTTTCGAGGTCGACCTCCGAGTAGAGCCAGGGCATGAACTTGTTTTTCTCGTAGCCGACGCCGTGCTCGCCGGTCAGCGAGCCGCCGGCATCGACGCAGACCTTCATGATCTCGGCGCCAGCCGCCAAGACGCGCTCAAGCGTGCCGGGGACACGCTCATCGAAGACGACGCAGGGGTGCAGATTGCCGTCGCCGGCGTGGAAGACGTTCGCCACTTGCAGCCCGTAGCGCGAGACGATCTCGTCCACGCCCGCCATCACCGTGACCAGCCGCGAACGCGGGACGACGCCGTCGAGGATGTAATAGTTCGGCGCGATCCGGCCCAACGCGCCAATGGCGCCCTTGCGGCCCTTCCAGAGCCGTTCGCGTTCGGCTGCGTCCCGCGCGACGCGGACCTCGCTCGCGCCCGCTTCGAAACAGGCGGCGCGGGCGGCCGTTGCCTGCGATTCGATCACCTCGGGGATGCCGTCGAACTCCACCAACAGCACCGCGCCGGCGTCGGCCGGGTAGCCGCACTGGAGCCCCGCTTCCGCCGCTTGGAGGGTGACGCGGTCCATCATTTCGATCGCCGCCGGGATCAGGCCCGACGAGATGATCGCCCCGACGGTGACGCTCGCCTCCTCGACGGAATTGAAGATGCCGAGCAGCGTGACGACGCTCTCAGGCACCGGCAGCAGCCGCACAACGACCTTGGTGACGACGCCCAGCGTCCCTTCCGAGCCGATGAAGCCGCCACGCAAGTCGTAGCCAGGGGCGTCCATCGTGCGCCCGCCCAGCCAGACGATTTCGCCGTCCGCGGTGACAACCTCGATGCCGAGGACGTGGTTTGTGGTCACGCCGAGTGCGAGACAGTGCGGGCCGCCGGCGTTTTCGGCGACGTTGCCGCCGATCGTGCATGCTTTCTGGCTGCTCGGGTCGGGCGCGTAGAAGAGGCCGTGCTCCGCCGCCGCCTCCGTCAGCTGGATATTCGGCGCGCCTGGCTCCACGACCGCGACGCGGTCGACCGGGTCGACTTCGAGGATGCGCCGCATCCGCGCCGTGGCGATGACGACGCCGCGTTGGGCCGGGACTGCGCCGCCGCTCAGGCCCGTGCCGGCGCCACGCGGCGTGATCGCGAAGCCGAGCGCGTTGCAGAGCCGCACGACCGCCGCCACCTGCTCGGCCCCATCTGGGAAGACGACGGCGTACGGCAGCTTCTTCTCGATGGTGCCGTCGAACTCGTAGACGATCAGGTCCTCGTGGCGCCAGAGCACGTTCGCGGCGCCAGCGATGGCGGAGAGGCCGGCGAGTAGCTCGCGCCGCGTTGTCATTCGGCGCCGCCGAGCTGGCAATCGCGGCAGAGGCCGAAGATGGCGAAGTGGTGCATGTCCGGCTGGAAGCCGAAGTCCCCTCGCAACTGCGCGGTCAGGGCGTCGAAGTAGCTGTGTTCGAGTTCGGTCACCGCCGCGCAACTCGAACAGATGAGGTGGTGGTGCGGCAGTTCGGGCGCCCATTCGAAGACGGCGTCGCCGGAACCCATGTCGGTCGCCGTCGCCAGCCGCATGCGCTTGAGCACGTCCAAGGTCCGGTAGACAGTGCTGACATCGACGAACGGGTACGACTGGCGCACGTCGTCGGCCAACTGGGCCGCGCTCTTGTGTCCGCGGGCGTGACGCAGGGCGCGGACGATCAGCAGCCGCTGGGGCGTGAGCTTGTGGCCCGCCTGGCGCAGCAACTCGGCCGTCTCGTCTTCGCAGCTCACACCGTGAGTCTACATCCTCCCGGCGCTGGGGCAGCGGCCATGGTGCTCGGAGTCCGGAGAGACAACGACGGAAGCGATGCTGACTCCGAACGACGTTGGTCGCGGAGCGCGACATCCCTCCGCTCCATGTTTGTCGAGGCTCTGAGGCATCGGGGCCCGGCCGGGGCCAATGCGCCCCCGGCGGCCTGCTGAGCCCCGCTTCAACACGTCCAATGCCGGATCAGGTCGTTGTGCCCGCCGCCGCAGGCCAGTTCGTACGAGCCGACCTGCGCCAACATGAACACGGCCAAGGCCGCCACCAGAAACGCGAGACCCGTCGCCGCAGCTGGCGCACGGGAGACCGCACCCGCCACCGCGCCGACTACGAGCGCGGCCCCCAGCCCGGCCGCGTGGATGCCGAAATAGACCGCGTCGCGATGACCGAGGCCCTCCGGCGAAGCGCTCAGCGTCGCATGAAGGGCATAGGCGGTGGCGGCCATCACGGCCGCGAACGCCGCCAGAAACACGGGAGCGCGCAGCCACAAGCCCCAACCCCCTCGCGGTCTCGCCATCCAGCCGGACTCTAGGGTGCTGCCGGTTGGGCGCAATCCGGAATCTTTCAACGCGCGCCGCGTAGGATTGAGGGCGAATGTTCACCTTCATCTTTCTCTCGTTGTTCGTGTCAGGTTGGCTGCTCTGCGGGCTCGCCCCGTGGCTCGTCGTCTCGGTTTGGACGCGCGGCCGGGCCGGGATGGCGATGCTGGCGCTCTGCCTCTTCGCGGCGGTCGTCGCCGGGCTCGCGACCCCGCTCTTGGGCCTCGACGGCGGCCTCGGCCTCGGGCTCAGCTTCCTCTTCGCGGGGGTCGTTCCCGCTGGCTTGCTGGTCGCTCGCCAGGCCGCCGGCCTCAACCCCGCCAGCGGGACGCCGGCTGTGGCCGCCGATGACTACTCGTCCGAGCCGCTCAGCGCCGATGGCGCGAGCGAGCCTTGACGCCTATCGCGTACGCTTGCGGCATGACGAACAAGCCGCTCGCGCTCTCGACCATGTACGCCCAACAGGAACGTTTCGAGGATGGCGCGGCCTTCGCCCGCTACGCCGCTTCCGCTGGCTACGACGCGATCGAAATCTCGCATTCGACCCGCATCGAAAAGCTGGAAGCGATCATCGCGAGCAACGTCCTGCCGATTTCGTCCGTCCACCAGTCAGCCCCGTGGGTCCGGCTCGCGGACGGGCGCGGCAATTCCAAACTCAACCTCGCCTCGACGGACGAAGGCGAACGGCGCGAAGCCGTCGCCCACGCCACCGCCAGCATCGAGTGGGCCGCCAAGGTTGGCGCTACCAAGTCCGTCTGCCACCTCGGCGCGGTCGGCGACGGCATCGAAATGTATCCCGAAGAGTACGAGATGCGCCGCCTCTTCGACGGCGGCCAAGCCGCCAGCGAACGCTTCGCCTCGCTGCGCGAGATAGCTATCGCGACCCGCAAAGCGCGCGCGGCGCCATTCCTGGATGCGGCGCGCCGATCGTTGCGCGAACTCGTCGCCGTCGCCGCAGCCAAGGGCATCACCATCGGCATCGAGAACCGCTACCACTACCACGAGATCCCGCACCCGGCCGAATACGCCTTTCTGCTGGATGGGCTCGACCTGGACCATGCCGGCTATTGGCACGACACCGGCCACGCCGAAGTCCTCCATCGTCTCGGGTTCATCGACCGTCACGCCTGGCTGGGCGCGCTCTCGGCGAAGGCGGTGGGCGCGCACCTGCACGACGTCGAGGGCATCGGCGACCATCGCGCCCCCGGCGATGGCGACGTCGCCTGGGCGTACATTCAAGCGGGCCTGCGTCACCTGCCGGCCTACACGCTCGAAATCAACCAATGGCAGCCGGACGAGAAGGTAATCTCGGCGCCCGCCTTCCTCGCGAGCGTCGGCTTGCGGTAGCCGAACTCGGCGAGGCGCGTCGCTTCCCTACGCACGGCCAGCGTAGCCCGGCGCCGATGGGTCGAGCGCCAGCTCCGCGTCCATGTGCTGCGGCCACCAGCTCGAGGCCTGGATGGGCCGCTCCAGGTAGGCCCAGCGGACGAGTTCGTGGCGCTGCGCGACCCAGTGCAGGATGCCGCCGTCAGCCTCTTGCAGCAGCGCCGCCTCGATTTCTCGCGCGGCCGCGAAGCGGTCCGCAGCCTCGTAGGCGCGGCCAAGCCGCAGCGCCGCCACCTTGACGGCGCCACTCTGCACGCCCGAGCGGCCCGAGTTGGCGCCGTACGTCTCCACCAGCCAGCGTGACGGGTCGGGTTCGGCGAACGGCGGGCCCCAGCCGAACCAGAAGGCCGGCGTCCCGTTGCCGTAACGGCCTTCGACAGCCTTCTTGCTGATGGTCGTGTAGGTCTCGACGGCGGCTGCGAACTGTTTGCCGAGCACGTCGTTGAGGCGGCCGACGATCACGGAACTGGCGCTGAAGGCTGGCTCGAAGATCGCCGGGATGTCGACGGTCACCTTGCCGAGGCCGGGGCCGCCGCCGGCCTCCCACAGTGATCGCGCCTCCCGCGCGTCCGCTTCGGCGTCAGCGCGATACCCATCGAAGCCGCTTATGGCGCGCCCGGCGCGGGCGGAGGCGAGGTGGACCGGCGCGATCGGCCCCGTCGCCTCCGCCCGGCCGCCAAAGAGCTTGTCCGCCAGCACGACGCGGTTGAGGGCGGCGCTCAAGGCCCGCCGGAGCCGGGCGTCGTTCCAGGGCGGGTTCGCGGCCCAGAGCGTGCTGACGATGGGCGCGTCTTCGTAGCGCGGGAACTCTCGCAGGGTCGCCCCATGGGCGGAGCGCAACGCCGGCGCCTCGCGCCGGTCATGCAGCGTCGCTTCGTCGAGTTCACCGCTCCCGAACCGGTCCGCGACGTCCGTGGGCTCCGAAACATCGAGGCGGTCGAGCAGCGGCGCGCGATGGCCGCCCGTATGGGCGCTGAATCGCAGGGTCGGGCCGAGGGCATCCAGCATGAACGGCCCGGAACCGACAACGCTCTCCGCCGAGGCGAACTCCTTCGCCGGCCGCTCCAAGAAGCCGGGCCGTTGCACCAGCGCGAACCGCCCCGCCAAGGTTTGCAGGATGAACGGGTCGGATCGCGCCAACCGTACCCGCACCAGGTCCGGTGCGACCGCCGCCACGCTCTCCACCGTCTGCCAGTCTTGGCTGCGCTGGATCAACGGCGTACCCGCCGAGCCCACTTTCGCCCGCCGGACGACGGCATCGAGCCAGCCCGCGACCTCGGTCGCACTCACCGGCGCGTCGCCGCCGGGGCGCGGATGCCAACGAGCGCGTGGATCGATGCGCACGATCAGCGTCCGGCGGTCAGGCTGTTCCCAGCTCGCGGCGAGGTCCGGTGCGAACTCCCCTGACGTGAAGTCGGCCCACTGTACGAGCCGCGAATGCGTCCGCCCCAGCACTTCAAGCGTTGAGGACTCGCCGCTGAGATGCGGGGCCAACGTGTCGAAAGCGAAGGAGCGCCCGGCCGCCAAGCGGGCGACGCCGCCACGCGGTCGGGGCTCGGGCGTCGCGGTAGCCGTGGTCGCCCGCGTCGGATCTGGAGTCGTCGACGAGGCCGAAGGCGGCGTGGCGTTTTCCGAGACGCCGGTGGCCGGACGGACGCCCGCGGCGCCTCCGCCACAGGCCAGCGCGAACGGCGTCGTCGCCATCCCGGCCAGAATTCTCCGTCGCGTTACCAATCTGGGCGCCATGGCGCCCATCGTACGGCGGCGGACCGAGAGCGGCGTCTTCTACGGTCAGGGCGGTTAGAATGCGGTAAGGCCCACCGCCGTACGGCGGCTGTTGGCCGTGCTGGTGTTGCTCGATGGCCGGTGAGCTGGCAGGGATCGTCGAATGGGTGGCGGGGGGCGTGGCCCCTCCGGCGGGGCAGCGCTTTGGCCTCGTCGAGGCGGCGAAACCGGTCTGGGCCGCGACCCTCGCGCAATCTCGCAATCGGCCCGTGCTGATCGTGGCGCCGTCACCGGCCCGAGCGGCCGCGCTGCACGACGAACTTGTCATGCTCCTCACGCCCGGCCAGCTCGGCCGCATCCTCGAACGCGAACGGCTGCCCTACGAACTCGTCCCCGACGACCCAGCCACCGGCCTCGAACGCTCGCGCGCCCACCGGCTCCTCGCCGGCGAAGGCGCCGCCGTGGTGGTCGCATCGTGGGCGGCGCTGGCCGAACACGCCGCCCCTCCCTCAGGCGCCCAGGACCTTGCCCTCTCCGCGGGCGCGCGCCACGATCTTCCCCAGGTTCTGGCGCAGCTCGAAGCCGCCGGCTATGAGCTTTCCGCCTACGCCGACCGGCCGGGGACGGTTGCCCGCAGGGGCGGAATCGTCGATGTCTTCCCAGCCGGCCAGGAGCATCCCGTCCGTGTGGAGTTCTTCGGCAACGAGATTGAGAGCATCCGGCTCCTCGACGCCAGCAGCCAGCGGAGCACCGGGCGCGTCCCTGGGGTCACGGTGCCGGCGCTTGCGACCAGTCGCACCCAAGCCCAAAGCGCCGCGCGAGAGCTCCTTCGCGAGGCTGAGGGCGATTCCGGCCCGGCCGAGGTCATCCTTCAGGAGCTCGAACTGATCGCCGGCGGGCAGCGCAGCCAGTACGCCGGCTTCTTCGAGCCGCTGCTTTTCGCAGCGCCCACGCTCGACCACGTCCCTGCCGGCGTCCTGGTCATCATTGACGACGAAACGGAAGGGCGGGCGGCGCTCGATCGCACGATTGAGCACCAAATCCGCGCCCGCGACGAACTCGAAGCCCGCGGCGCCATCCCGAGCGGCCTGCCGGCCGTCGCCGCGACGCCGGAAGAACTGGCGAGTGCGCTTGCCCAGCGCGCCCCACTCTTCATGGAGACGTTCGGCGCGGATGAGCTCGGCGCGACGAGGTTGCCCGTCCGTGCCGTGCAAGGCTTCGCGGGCAAGCTTCGGCCCCTCGCGGCCCAGTGCAAGGCCTGGGCGCGAGCCGGCAAAATCGTCGTCGTCGTCTCGCAACAGGCGCTCCGTTTGGCGGAGGTCTTCGAAGAGGAGGGCGCGCAGGCCGACCTTCGGCGCACGCTCCCCAGCCCTCCCAAGCCCGGGACGGTCACGCTCGTGCCGGGGGCTTCCAGCGGCGGCTTCTTCTGGGATGACCAGCTCATCGTCCTCAGCGACGCCGAGATCTTCGGCCTGCGGAAACGGCGCCGCCCGACCCGGACGCGCACGGGCATCCGGCGCGACCTCGTCGCCACCCTCGAAGTCGGCGACTACGTCGTCCACGCAGACCACGGCATCGCGCGGTACGGCGGCCTCCTCCGGCGCTCCGTCGAAGGCGTCGAACGCGAATACCTCGACCTCCAGTACGCCGACGGCGACCGCCTCTACGTCCCCGCCGACCAACTCGACGCGATCGGGCCCTATATCGGCCCGGCCGATCACCCGCCTTCGGTCACAAAGCTCGGCACGATGGAGTGGTCGCGGGCCAAGCGCCGCGTCAAGCAGGCTGTTGTCCAGCTCGCCCAAGAGCTGCTCGAACTCTATGCCCGCCGCGAACTCGCCCAGGGCCACGCCTTCGCGCCCGACGGGGCCTGGCAGATGGAGATGGAGGCGGCATTCCCCTTTGTCGAAACAGCGGAGCAGCTTGAGGCGATTAGCGATGTCAAAGCCGACATGGAGCGTTCCCGGCCGATGGACCGGCTGATTTGCGGCGACGTCGGCTACGGCAAGACGGAAGTCGCGATCCGGGCCGCCTTTAAGGCGGTGGCCGATGGCAAGCAGGTGGCGCTGCTCGTGCCGACGACCGTGCTCGCCGAACAGCATGGCGCAACCTTCCGCGAACGCACCGCCGGCTTCCCGGTCCGCGTCGAAGTCCTTTCACGCTTCCGCAACGAGGCCGAACAGCGAGAAATTATCCGCGCCGTCACCTCCGGCGAAGTCGACGTCGCCATCGGCACCCACCGCTTGCTGCAGAAAGACGTCGTCTTTAAGGATCTGGGCCTGGTCATCGTCGACGAAGAACAGCGCTTCGGCGTTGCCCACAAGGAGCGGCTCAAGCAGATGCGCGCCGAAGTGGACACCCTCACGCTTTCGGCCACGCCGATTCCTCGCACGCTGCAAATGTCGCTTGCCGGCATCCGCGATATGAGCACGATCATGAGCCCGCCCGAAGAGCGGCTCCCGATCCGCACCTACGTCCTGCCCTGGGACGACGAGGTCGTGCGTGAGGCGATTGAGCGAGAGATCGACCGCGGCGGCCAGGTGTATTTCGTCCACAATCGCGTGCACAACATCGAACGGATCGTGGCGAAGCTGCGCGCCCTCCTGCCGAGCGCCAACATCGCCATCGGCCACGGTCAGATGCACGAAGATCAGCTCGAACGGGTGATGCTCGAATTCGCCGCGGGCGAGCACGACATCCTCGTGTGCACGACGATCATCGAAAGCGGCCTCGATATCGCCAACGTCAACACGATCCTGATCAATAACGCCGACCAATTCGGGCTGTCGCAGCTCTATCAGTTGCGCGGGCGCGTGGGCCGCGGCGCCGTCCGCGCCTACGCCTACTTGCTGCACGAGAAAGATCGCTCGCTTTCGGAACACGCACAAAAGCGGCTGGAGGCGATCTTCGAGGCGAGCGAGCTCGGTTCCGGCTTCCAAATCGCGCTGCGCGACCTCGAGATCCGAGGTGCCGGCAACGTCCTCGGCAACGAACAGAGCGGCCACATCGCCGATGTCGGCTTCGATTTGTACTCGAAACTGATCGCGGAAGCGGTCGCCGCCCTCAAAGCGACCCTCCCTGAGGCGCCCCCAAGCCTGCCCACGCTGCCGCCGCCGCCGCAGGTCGACCTCCCGGTCAGCGCCCACATCCCGGAGTCGTACATCAGCGACATTCATGCCCGGCTCGCCCTCTACCAACGCATCGCCGCGCTCGAAACGGCAGAGGCCGTCGCGGCGATGGAGGAGGAGGTCCGCGACCGGTTCGGACCCATCCCGCCCGCCGTCGAGCACCTGCTCTATCTTTCGCTGCTCAAGAGTCTGGCCCGGCGCGCCGGGGTCGAGAGCATCAAGACCGACGAGCACATGTTCCACTTGCGCGTCCGCGGCGGCGTGGCGCCGAACGTCCGGCTGCGTGTGGAGAACCTCAAGCTCGGCGGCATCCTCGTCGGGCCGAACCAGGTGCGGGTCGACCGCGTCGCCCACGCCCGCGACTGGACCGTGACCCTCATCCGGATCATGCGCGCCATGGCCGAGGCGCCGCCCGCCAGCGTGCGACCGGGATGAGCGAGGCAATAAGCTTAGTTGACTCAGTACGCCGGGGCCGGAGAATACGGGCGGGGGTGCTCTACAATGGGGCTCAAAGTTCGAGCCTGCGTGTGGGGTGTGGCCGTGCTAATCGCAGCATCGGCGCTTACCCTCGATCTCACAGGCGTTCTTAGAAGTGGCGTTACCGTGCCCGGCATGGCGCTGGCATTCGTGCTCTCGCTTGCCGCAGGCGTGTGGCAATTCTATGAAATGCATGAGCAGATAACCGGCGTAAAGGTCGCGGTGACGGCCATCCCTCCGGGCAGAGATTGGCGGCGGTGGCAATCTGATAACGACAATCATCGGTTGACCGAAATTTCGGCAGAACTCCATGTGGTAGCGACGAACCTAGGCTCTGAGATAAAACGAATCAGCGAGGTGTATGTAGAGTTGTATCGTCCACGCCGACCATGGCGTCCACGACGCCAGATGATCGCCGTCGCTCCGCCGCGTGACATTGATAAGAAGCACTACGAACG
>CAMAUF010000017.1 GCA_945861295.1 bacterium
CCGCATCACCGAAGCCGACGTTTCGGCGTATCGCGCGCCGGTCGCGGCGGCAGCCCCGCCCGCGGCCCCAGGCGTCGAGGCGCCGGCTTCGCCGCTGGCGCGCAAACTCGCGGAACAGCTGGGCGTCAACCTCGCCTCTGTGACGGGCACGGGCCCTGGCGGCCGGATCACGAAGGAAGACGTCGAAGCTGCGGCGGCAGCGCCCAAGGCGACGGCAACGACAGCGCCCAGGGCGCCCGTCGCCGCGCCCGCTCCGGCGGCGCGCAGTGCGGCAGTCGCATCCAGCGGCATCGTGCCGATCCGCGGGATGCGTAAGGTGATCTTCGAGCGCATGCATGCCAGCCTCCAGGGCATGGCCCAACTGACGATGGGCGTCGAAGTCTGGATGGACGAGGCCGTCCGGCTGCGGGGCCAGATGATCGAGGAGTGGGCGCCGGAGGGCGTTCGGCCGAGCTATACGGACATGGTCATCCGCGCCGTCGCCAAGGCGATGAAGCAGCACCCGCGCTTCAATTCCGAAGTGCGCGAGGACGGCATCCACCTCCTCAGCGATATCCACATCGGGATGGCGGTCGCGCTCGACGAAGGGCTCGTCGTCCCGGTCGTGCGCCATACGGATCGGCTCTCGCTAAAAGATATCGCCGCCGATACCAAGCGCCTGGCGGAAGGGGCGCGCACCGGCAAGCTCGGCCCGGATGACTACGCCGGCAGCACGTTCTCGGTCAGCGCGCTCGGCATGTTCGGGGTCGATCTGTTCACGCCGATCATCAACCCGCCGAATGTCGCCATCCTCGGAGTCGGCCGCATCCACGACGGCGTGGATTGGGACGGCGACCGGCCCGTGAAACGGCCAACGATGACGCTGAGCCTGACCTGGGATCATCGCGTCAACGACGGCGCCCCAGCGGCCCAGTTCGTCCAGACGATCAAGGGCCTGTTGGAATCGCCGTACCGCCTGCTGGTGTAAGTCCGGCCCTCAACCGGCCGTTCTTGCGGCTCCGCGGCGTATCCTGAGCACAAGGATCGGCGGAGAGACCGTCCTTAGGGCGCTCCGGTGACCCGCTACTGGCCTAAAAAGGAGCGTTCCATGGCCGAAAGTTTCGATATCATCATCGTCGGGGGCGGCCCTGGCGGCTATGTCGCCGCCATCCGGGCGGCCCAGCTTGGCATGAAGACGGCCCTCGTCGAGCGCGAGCAACTGGGCGGTGTTTGTCTCAACTGGGGCTGCATCCCGACCAAGGCACTGCTCCGCAGCAGCGAGCTGTATGCGACGCTGAGCCACCTCGAGCCGTTCGGACTCAGCGCCGGGCCTGTCTCGTTCGACATCGCCAAAGTGGTGAAGCGCTCCCGCGATGTCGCGACGCAGCTCACCAACGGCGTCAAGTTCCTGATGCGAAAGCACAAGATTCAGGTCTACGACGGCGTCGCCAAAATCGCCGGGCCTGGGACGGTGGCGGTCACCAAAGACGGTTCGCCGGTCATCGAACTCGAATCGGACCACGTCATCCTGGCGACCGGCGCGCGCCCGCGTGTCTTGCCCGGGTTGGAGCCGGACGGCCGCCTGGTTTGGACATCGAAAGAGGCTATGGTCCCGCCGTCGATGCCGAAATCGTTGCTGGTGATCGGGTCCGGCGCGATCGGGATCGAGTTCGCGAGCTTCTATCGCGGCCTTGGCGCCGAGGTCACCGTCGCCGAGATCCTGCCGCAAATCCTGCCGGTCGAAGACGAGGAGATCGCGGCCTTCGCCCGCAAGCAGTTCGAACGCCAAGGCATGACCATCCACACGGCGACCACCGTCGCCTCGCTCGAACGGCACGCGGATTCGGTCACGGCCACGCTTTCCTCCCAGGGCAATTCTTGGACGATGCAGGCCGACCGCGTCATCTCGGCCGTCGGCGTGCAGGGCAACGTCGAAAACCTCGGCCTCGAAGGCACGAGAGTCGTCGTCGAGCGCGGCTCCATCAAGATCGACGAGTGGCAGGAAACCGGCGAGCCCGGCATCTACGCGATCGGCGACGTGGCTGGCGCGCCCTGTTTGGCGCACAAAGCGATGCACGAGGGCGTGATCTGCGTCGAACGCATCGCCGGACTGGAAAGCGCGAAGCCGCTGAACAAGCGGCGCATCCCCGGCTGTACCTATTGCAGCCCACAGATCGCGAGCGTCGGCTATACGGAGAAGGCCGCGCGAGAAGCCGGGTTCGAAGTCAAGGTCGGGCGCTTCCCTTTCCAGGGCAACGGCAAAGCGATCGCGTTAGGCGAATCGCAGGGCATCGTCAAAACGATCTTCGACGCCAAGAGCGGCGAACTCTTGGGGGCGCACCTGGCCGGCGCCGAGGTGACCGAGCTGATTCAGGGCTACGTCATCGCGATGACCCTCGAAACCACGGAGGAACAGCTCATGGAGGCGATCTTCCCGCATCCGACGCTCTCCGAGATGATGCACGAGTCGGTCCTCGATGCCTACGGGCGCGCTTTGCACATCTAACGCGCGCGGCCACAGCGGGCCGCTCATGGATGTGGCAGGATCGCCGGGATGGACCTCTACGACGAACTGTCCGCGTTGGCGGTGAAAGGGGCCACGGCCGCCGAGATCGGTGACCGCGCCGAGGCGATCCTCGCCGCTGGCGGGGGCGGCGAGGCGGTCGCCCGACTCGCGGAGGTGTTTGCGGTATTGGAAGCGGAAACGCGACAGGCGCACTCCCGCTACCGCCAAATGGCGGCGGCTGGCGTCCACGGCGGCGACCCGGACCCGCGCGCCATGCCCTTCTCAGCGACGACCACGTACATGCGCTCCGGCGGGCTCTACCTTCCCGGTGAACTCGCCGCCATGGTTGTGAGCGGCCAAACGCCGCCGGCCTGGCACGATCGCGAGGCACGGCGGCTCTTGGCGTTCTTGGGCGTCCTTCGCGTCCTCATCCGCGAACTGGACGCCGGTCGGCTCCACCCGTGGCGCTACGGTGACGAGGTTATCGCGCTGGCGCAGCGGTTCGGGCGGATGAAGGTAGTCGCTTAGTCCGGCCGCCGGCAGACGAAGGCGACCTGCTCCTCGTGGACCTCAGGGTCGAGTTCCGGGGTTTCGATGGCCTCGAACCCGGCCGTTTGAAGAGTGTCGATCCAATCAGCCTTGGTGAAGAGCGCGTGGCGGTGGATGTCGTGGTCCACGGTCACGGCGTCGCCGTTCTTCATCAGGATGGCGAAGTGGACTTCGTAGATGGTCTCGCCGGGCTTGGGCGGCAGCGTCCATTCGAGGTAGCGGAGCGAGCGTCCGTCCGGTCCATCGTGCCCGCCGTCGTCCGTGCCGGACCGGAACGTTTCGGCGGTGCCGTCGGGCACGAACAGGGCGACGCCGCCCGGGCGCGTGTGGGCGAAGGCCGTGGCCACGGCCGCCGCAAGGTCGTCCGGCGTGGTCATGTACTCGATAGCGTCGTGCGCGAAGACGACATCGAACGTCCGGCCCAAGCGCAACGAGCGCATGTCGCCCTGACGGTGTTCGAGTTCAGGGTTGATCGTCCGGCTGATCGCCAGCATCTCTTCGGAGAGGTCCGTGAGGGTGCAGGTGAAGTGCCGCTTCAGGTGCGACGCGTTGTTGCCGCCGCCGGAACCGAGTTCGAGCAGCGTCGTGGCGCCGGGCAGGGCGTCGCGGATGATGGCGGCGTAGGTCGCCGCCTCCTCCGCGTAGTCGTCGGGATGGGTGAGCAGGTGAAACCAGGCCGCGAGTTCGCGGTACATGCGCATGGAAAACCTCCGGTTGTTGTGGTCGTCGTCGATGCTATCGGACGCGAACAACCGGGGCGGACCACGGGGCCAAGGAGCGGAGCATCATGCGGGTGCGCGGGCCATGCCATTCATGATAGACAACCCGTCGCCGTCTCCGCAAGAAGATGTGAGCGTCAGCTTCCGATGACGCACATGCGTCGGGTGATTTCGTACACCATCTGGCAGTTGAGCCGGAAGCTTTCGAGGCTGATGCGTTCGTTGTTACCGTGGACGCCCGCCATCAGCTCCGGTTTGGTCAGGCCACCGGAGAAGCCGTACGAGATCTGGCCGCGGTTGCGCAGTTCAGCGCTGTCGGTGAAGCCCACCGTCATGCCCGGCACCACGACCGCGTCCTCGACCATATCGTGGACGACATCCTCGATTGTGCGGAAGAAGTCGTTGTCGTAGGCGTTGGCATCGGAGGAACGGACGTGCACGCGTTCGATGCGAATCTTGGGGTCGTCGATCACAGCCTCCATGGCGGACTGGAAGACAGCTGGATCGACTCCGGGCAGGAGGCGGCAGTCCAGCGTCGCTTCAGCGCGGGCCGGAATGACGTTGTGCTTGATCCCGCTGGCGGCGGTGGTGACGCTGATGGTGTCCATCAGCAGAGCGCGCAGCCGCAAGTCGGAGGCTGCCGCCTCTGTGAGCCCTTCGACCGTCGCTTCGCCCTTGTAGACGCCCGCCCGCTTGAGACGGGAAAAGTACTCCGTCAGCACGGGCGAGACACTGAGCGGGCGTTCCCAGGTCTGAACCTTGTAGAGCGCGCGGACGAGGCGGTCGAGGGCGTTGTCATCGTGGGGCATCGAGCCGTGGCCAGGCCGGCCCTCGGCCACGAGCCGCAGCCAAAGCGGCCCCTTCTCCGAAACGGCGACGCTGTAGACGGCCCGCTCGACGCCGAAGAGTTCGGTCGTGCCGCCACCGCCCTCGTTGAGGACGTACTCCGCCTCAAGCGTCTCCGGGTGCTCGCGGACGATGAAGCGCATGCCGAACTCGCTGCCAGCCTCTTCGTCGGCCTGGGCGAAGAAGACGAGGTCGCGCGCGAGGGGGACCCCGAGGCGCTTGACGGTGAGGAACGCCATCAGCTGCGCGATGCCAAGGCCCTTCATATCGAGCGTGCCGCGCCCCCAAATGTGGCCATCCACGATCTCGCCGGCAAAGGGGTCGCGGTCCCAATACTGGCGCTGGACGGGGACGACGTCCGTGTGGTTGAGGAGCATGAAGGGGCGCTTGGATCCATCGCCCCGGAGCACCGCCCGCAGCGAGACACGGTCGTCGCCCGCATCGTAGAGCGTGAACGGGATGCCTTCGCGCGTGAGGATGGCGCCGAGGAAGTCGCAGGCGGCGCGCTCGTTGCCGGGCGGGTTGGACGTGTCGACGCGGATGAAACGGCAAAGGGTCTCGACGGCCTCATCGACGAGGGCGTCCCAGTTGACAGGCGGGTTAGCTGACATGGGCGGCATGGTACACGGCCCGCGCGCAACGCCCACAGCGCCGCGGGGGGATCACTACACGAGCCAGTGCGTATCGCCGGGAAGCTCGGGCAGGAGGAGGAGCCGGTGGTTCCTGATGTCCGGCTGCAGCCCGAGTGCCTCCATTGTGACGCAGCCGAGCAAGGCCTGTGAGCCGTACGGGAGGGCGATGCACGAGAAGGTGTCGCTGCGGCCTTCGATCGTCAGCATCGCGTCGGCATAGAGCCACGCCGTGGACTCGCCCGCCGCGGTACGGATCGGGACCTCCCGCCGCGCCGGCAGCCCGAGCCGGTCGACCACCTCCTGGGGGAGCGCGAGGCCGCTGGCGCCGGTATCGACCAGGACATGGTCGAGCGTCACGGATCGGACATCGTCCAGCGACAGCATGCCGCGCTCTGCGAGGCCCGCGTCCAAACGGTTCGTGATTGTGAGTTCGACGTAGACGCTTCCCATTTCTCTCCCACGCGCCCCAGGGACGTAGATCGCTGTCGCCATAGTGCCAGTATACGCCTCACGAGATGCCGGGAGCGTAATCCATGCCGATTTCGCCGTTTGCGAGGAGCGCGTCGTACTCCGCGTCGGAGTAACCCAGGAGCGACTTGTAGACGTACTCGTTGTGCTCGCCGAGCGCGACCGGGCCTTGGAAGAACTCGATCGGCGTCTCTGGCATGGAGTAGAGCGGGCCCACGAATTCGTAGACTTCGCCGTTTTCGAGCCGTTGCTTGCGGAAGAAGCCGCGGTCGCGCAAGTGCGGATCATCAAAGGTGCGGCTCGCTTCGAGGACGGGCATGGCCGCGATCCCGCGGGCTTGGAGCGCATGCGTAAGCGCGTAATCGTCCTGCTCGCGCGTCCAGGCCCCGAGGTGGCGGTCGATCTCGGCATGGTGAGCGGCGCGGCCGTCGTTCGTGTCGAAGCGCGCGTCCTGCGCCCAAGCTGGGTCGCCCATGACCTCGCGGAGCGCACCCCACCCGGCGTCGTCCTCAATGTGGATGGCGATCCAGCGGTCGAGCTGTTGCGCCGCCGTCCCGGGCGACTTCGCCGGATAAACACCGCACGGGGCGCGGCCGTTGATGTCGCGATTGCCGATCGTCGTCTGCACGCGCCGGTTGAGCGAGTAATCGACGATCGCCTGCGTGAACATCGGTGAGGCGTTCTCTGCCTGGCCGATCTCGACGAGTTGGCCGCGGCCAGTCTTGCGGCGATGGCGGATGGCGGCCATGACCGCGAACGCGCCCTGCGCGCCGGCCATGTAGTCGCCGGAAAAGATCGCCGTGCCGTGGGAAGGGTCGGCGTCGTCGTATCCCTTGAGGAGCTGGTGGCCCATCACCGCCTCAAGATGCACGCCGAGGGCGCGCGCGTTCCAGTACGGTCCCGTGCTCCCGTAGGCCGGGACGCGCATGAAGATGATCTCGGGGTTCGCGGCCCGGAGCCAGTCGTAGGTGATGCCGAGCTTCTCCATCGTGCCAGTGGCGTTGTTCTCGTAAACGACATCAGAAATAGCGACGAGCTTGCGCAGGACCTCCAGCCCCTCGGGCTTGCGGATGTCGGCCGTGACGCTCTTCTTGTTGCGATAGAGCGAGACGAACGTCGGGTTGTAGTTCCAGGGGCGTGCGCCAGGTTCGTTGCCGGGCGTGCCCCCCGCCCAGGCGGCGCTGACCTTGAGCAGGGCAGCCGGGGGCCGGGCCATCCCGCCGCGCGTCATGGGCTGCCAGACGTTGACGTTTTCGACCTTGATCACTTCCGCGCCGAGGTCGGCCAGGATCATCGTGGCGAACGGCCCGGCCCAGACGACGGTGAGGTCGAGGATGCGGATGCCCTCGAGCGGCTTCTTCTGGCTCATCGTGCGCCCCCTTGCGCGAGGATGGTGGCAACGGTTGTCGCCGGGACCCCGGCCTCGCGGAGCACTTCGGCGGTGTGCTCTCCGAGCAGCGGGGCCGGGCGGCGGATGGCCCAGCCGCCTTCGGTCATGATGAATGGGCGGCCCGGCATCTCGAATGTGCCGATCACGGGATGGGTGACCTCGTGCCAGAAGCCGCGCCCGCGGAAGTGCTCGTCCTCGAAGAGGTCCTGCGTCGTAAACAGCGGCCCGCACATGACTTTGGCGCGACGGGCCTCGGCCCAGACTTCGCGCTTCGTCCGCTCGATGCACCAGACGAGGAAGTTGGCGTTCCAGGCCTCGATCACCTCGGCGTTCGGCAACGCGCCGCGGGTCCGCGCCTTGACGAAGATCGGGTCTTGGTTCCATTCGGGGTGGCCCAGCATGTCGTCGACGCGGTCGGGCCGGAGGGCTGCGTTCGTGAAATCGACCCAGCCATCGGCGCAAGGGTAGATGCCCTGAGGCATGCCGCCCGCCGCTCCGGCCACGCGTAAGGTGCGCCGGCCCGAAAACTGAAACGCGATCGCCGTCGCGTGACGCCGGTCGACACCGCCGAGGTGCGTTTCGGCGAGCGCAATGTCGACGTGCTGGCCCTCGCCATTGAGCTCCGAGGCCATCACGGTCGCGAGCAGCGCGGGCGCCACGGCCGCGCCAGACTCGAACAGCGCCGCCGTCCCGCCCATCTTGGTCGGCTCCCGGTCCGTCATGCCCATGGAGTACATCTCGCCCGCAAAGCCATACAGCGAGATGTCGGTGAGGTGGTACTCGCGATACGGCCCGGTTTGGCCGAAATTCGAGATCGAGACGAGCGAGATGCCTGGCTTCGCAGCCCGGATGTGGTCCCAGCCGAGCCCGAGCCTATCGAGCGTCCCCGGCCGGAAGCTCTCGACGACGATATCGGCACGGGCGAGGAGCGCGTCGAAGGCGTCGCGCCCAGCGGCGGTCTTGAGGTCGAGGACGACGCTGCGCTTGTTCGTGTTGAGGAAGAAGAACGTGCCGCTCTTCTCCGGGTGCGCGTCGTCGTCGAGGAAGGGGCCGAGCGTCCGCGTCACGTCGCCGCCGGGGCGTTCGACCTTGATGACGTCGGCGCCGAAATCGGCCATCAACTTCGTGGCGTAGGGGCCAGCGATATGCTGGGTCAGGTCCAGCACGGTGATGTCGTCGAGTGCTTGCATCCAGCGCTCCTTCCGCGGTGTCGTCGTGGGGCCGCCGCCTTAGAGCAGCGCGTAAACGTCGTAGGTCACGTTGCCTTGCCCTGGCGCGCCATGAGCGACGGCCTGGACGCGGTTGAGCCAGGTGTAACGCTCGTCGCCCGTCTCGAACAGCGGGGTTGTGCGGAGCTTGAGCGCTCCGCCTTCGACGACGCCGATGCCGGTGTACGTCATCAGGATCTGGGCGCCGTCGTCGGTCTTAAGGAGGATGCGGACATCGAGCTTGAACGAGCCGTCGGCGCGCATGGTCAACCAATCGCCGCCGCCTGACTCGACGATGCCCTTCAGCTTCGGACCTTCGAAGCTGCCGCCTGTGACATGGACGATGAGCCGGCCGCCCTGCGGCGCGCCCGCGAGCATGCCCGCCTGCGTGGTATTGGCTGTGATTGTGAACAGTTTTTCGACGGGAAGGGTTTCGGGCATCTAGGCTGGTCTCCATTGGCTTTGGTCGCCAGAATCTAGCACGGCCCGGATCTACACGGCTCGGCCGCCCGCCTCGGGGCCATATCCCCGGCTTCGGATAGGATCGTCGATGCCGCCTGTGTTGGTCGAGCCCCTTGGAGTCGTCTTCGAGGTGGACGATGACGAATCGTTGATGGACGCGGCGGAGCGGGCCGGCTACTCCTGGCCGACGATCTGCGGCGGCGTCGCCATGTGCACGCTGTGCTGGGTGCGCATCGAAGCGGGAGAAGGGAATGTCAGCGCAATGGCGACTTTAGAACGAGATGCCCTGGAAACGTACCGATGGGACGGGGCGCGCAAGCCGGAGGGCAGCGTGCGCCTCGCCTGCCAAATCCGCCTCACCGGGCCAGCCACCGTGTTCAAGCGCGGCGTCGGTGGGGCCGGGCGCTCGGGCGTGTACCGTTGAGCGATGAGGCGATCATCGAAGTGCGGGGCCTGACCAAGGCGTTCGGGCGCCGTATCGCCGTCAACAACGTCAACCTCACCGTGCCGCGCGGCACGTGCTTCGGATTCCTCGGCCCGAACGGCGCCGGTAAGACGACGATGATGCGGATGTTGCTTGGCCTCGCGCGGCCGACGTCGGGCGTCGCGCTCGTCCGCGGAATCGATGTCCGGTCGGCGCGCCAAGCGGCCCTCGCACGGGTCGGCGCGATCGTCGAGGAGCCCCGGTTTTACCCCTATCTCAGCGGCCGCGC
Organism: bacterium; assembly: GCA_945861295.1. Lineage (GTDB taxonomy): Bacteria > Chloroflexota > Dehalococcoidia > Tepidiformales > Tepidiformaceae > CAMAUF01. The sequence continues at coordinate 9,473 of CAMAUF010000017.1, forward strand.
CAACTTGGAGATTTGGGCAGCCTACTGGGGCGGCCCGGCGCCAGCCCGGATACCGGGCTTGCTCGACCGCGTGGGGCTGGGTGGCCGCGGCGCCGACAAAGTCAAGAACTACTCGCAGGGCATGCGGCAGCGCCTCGGCCTCGCCCGAGCCCTCCTCAACGACCCCGAACTCCTCATCCTCGATGAGCCAACGAACGGCCTCGACGTCCAAGCGATGCAGGAGTTCCGCCAGATGGTCCGCGAGATGGTCGAGCGCGAAGGGCGGACTGTCTTCATCTCTTCCCACCAGCTTCACGAACTGGAACGCATCTGCGATAGCGTCGCCATCGTCAACCAGGGGACCGTGGTCATTGAAGGTCCCATGCAGGCCCTGATCGCCGACGGGGAGCAGGGCATCACGCTCGATTGCGAGGACGAGGACGGGGTGAGGCGGGCCGTGACGGCTTTCCCTGGCGTGCGCGACATCCAGCGCAAAGCCGACGGTTCGCTGTTCATCAACGTGCCGCCGACGCGGGAGACGCTGATCGCCCTCAACCGCGCGCTCGTTGGCGCCGGGCTGCCGGTCGCGCAGATCAGCCGCAGCCAACAGTCGCTCGAAGAGCGGTACATGGCTATCACCGGCGAGAGCGGACCTTCGGGGCCGGGCGAGGTGACGAAGTGATCCCGATCATCCTCCAGGAGATGCGCAAGGTTGCTGGCCGCCGGGGCTCGTTCTGGTCCGCGATCGGGGTCACCCTCGCACTCATCGCAACGATTGTGGTGGCATCGATCATCGTCCGACAGGTCCAAGACGACACGACTGGGGGCAAAGAGGCGCTCGACCTCTACACCGGCCTTATTTTCGTCCCGCTTGTCTTGTTCGTCCTCGTCGCCTCGCTCGGCGGCGCCTGGGATTTCGCCAATGGCACCTTCCGCTATCTCGTTGTGACCGGCCGGCCCCCATGGCAACTCGTCGCAACGACGATGGCGGGCGTCATCCTGACGAGCCTGACAGTGACCGCGCCCTACGTGCTGGCGGGAATCATCCAGGCCCTTGTGTTCCCTCGCGACGGGACAGAAGCGGCTTCGGGCGGGGATTTGGCCGCCTTCGTCTGGTGGTGCTTCGCTCTCGTGACCTTCTGGTCGTTCGTCGCACTGTCTGTCGGGGTCACCCTGCGGTCGAGCGGGGCGGGGATCGCGGTCGCGTTGGTTCTCTTCTTCGGCGGCTTCCCGATCGCCGCGCTGGTCGCGCTGCTCAGCGAGACCGTGGCGGAACTCCTGCCCAACATCGCCATCCTCCGGGTTGGGGGCGAAGGCGACCAGTCGCTCACATTGGCGCTTGTCGCGACAATCAGTTGGCTGATCGCGTTCGGGGCCACGGCCATCGTGCGCGCGGAACGCTCTGAGTACTGAGGCCAGCCACCAGTTCGACGGGTAAGGTGGCCTGACCCCGCCGCTCAAGGGCGGCGAGAGTAAGCACGGTGACTGCGACTTCACGGGCGTGGCCGCATCCTAAACCCACAACCCACTCTCGCCCTCAGGAGAACACCGTGCCTACCGCAACCCGCCCGCCCGCGCAGGAACTCGCTCGCGGCACCTCGACCAGTTTCGCCGGCAACGCCGACTTCCACCGCTGCCTCTGCGACCTCATCGACGGCGCCGAACGCGAAGTCGTCGACTACGTCATCCCTGAGACGCGACCCGACGAGCATGACCAGTTCATCCTGCGGGCCTACGGGGCCGCCACCCGACGCGGCATCGCCTGCCGGACGCTGATAGCGCCGGCGCACATTTACCTCGTCCAGTCGACGTGGGAACCGGACTTCGATTTGCGCACGTTCCTTGCGAAGGTGCCCCATCTGCGCCTCGTCGAGCGCGTGCACGGCCCATTCACGGTCGTCGACCGCAAGAAGGTGCTCCTGAACCTGCCGGACCCGTGGGACGCCGCGGAGTACTCCACCTCCGTTGTCGTCCAAGATGAGGCGCTGGCGGAGCACTTGATCGCCAACTTCGACCGCCTCTGGGACGCCGCAAAACCAAGGCAAGAGGAGCTTCTCGCTGCCTGGGAAGCCTCGCGCGCTTAACGCTGGTTCGCGACCACCACGTCCTGACCGGCGGCCGCGTCATCGCGGATGAAGGCAAGCACCTGACGCGCGATATCCTCCGGCTGGAGCATCTTGGTGACCGCCAGCGCGGGAGCGAGCCATTGCGCCGGCGTCGTCCCGTCGCCGGTCTTCGCGATGATCGCCGTGTCGACCATCCCCGGCAGGACGGCGTTGACGCGCACATTCTCCGTGTCTTTGAGCATTGCGCAGGATTTCGTGAAGAGGACGACCGCCGCCTTCGTCGCCGCGTAGATCGGGTCCATCGGCATCGGGCCGAGTGCGGCGACGGAGGCGGTGTTGACGACCGCGCCGCCGCCGCGCTTGCGCATGTACTTCACCGCTTCGCGCGTGCCCATCATCACACCGGCAACGTTCACGCCGATGACCGACGCGATCTTGGCGTTGCTCGCGTCGGGCCAATTCGGGCTCCCGCCGGTCATGATGCCGGCGTTGTTGTGGACGATGTCGATGCCGCCGTAGAGAGCCTCGGCGGCCGAAAAGAGGCCTTCCACGCCGGCCGGGTCGGAGACGTCCGCGTGGATGAAGGTGGCGCTGCCTCCAGCCGCGGTGATGCTCACAACCGTCGATGCGCCGCCCGCGTCGTCGACATCCGCCACTACGACTTTGGCGCCCTCGCCGGCCAACATCAGCGCGGTGGCCCGGCCGATGCCGGACCCTCCACCGGTGACAATCGCTACTTTCCCGTTGATCTCCATCATTCCCTCCGTGCGCTGGCCGCCAGCTCGCAGCCGGCGCTAGCTGTAGCGCGGCATTCTAGCAGCATTCGCGCTCCTGGCTGGACAGCCAGCGCGCCACGGGGTCAGAATCCAGTGTATGGCATGGCTTCCCAGCGCTGACCCCGCACGGCCGCCCTTCGAGGCGTGGCTTTCGCATCGGCCCGAGTTACGCGACCTCTACAAGCGGTTCTACGGCGCGATCTGGGACGAAGAACTGTTGCCCCGCAATTTGGTGGAGCTTTGCCGCATCCGCATCGCCCAAATCCATGGCTGCGCGGCCGAACTCGCTGTCCGCGACAGCGCCAGTGCGGTCACTGCGGTCCAGGTCGCAGAACTCGACGATTGGGGACACGCGACACACTTTTCGCCCGTGGAGCGCGCCGTCCTGACGATCGCGGAGAAGATGCCGTGGTCACATCACGAGATCACGGACGCGGAGTACGCTGAGGTGCGCGAGCACTTAACCGAGCCCCAAACCGTCGCCCTAACGGTGGCTCTGGCGCTGTTCGACGCCAATTGCCGCCTTCGCCTCGTCTTCGACCTCGACCCGTCGGCCGCGCGGGCGGCCGCCTCCGCCAGCGGCCCGCTGCACTAACCAAGGAGCACCCCATGTCGACCACCCCGCGCGTTTCGTCCGCAATCCCGGGTCAACCGGCGCACTTTGGTTCGGTGATGGCCCAGGAGCCGCGCTTGCTGAGCCGTTTCGGCGAACTCTACGCGACATTTTGGAGCAAGGGCGTCGTCGACCACCGGACCAAGGAGGTCGCCCGCTTACGCAACGCCCGCGTGACGGACTGTGGCTTCTGAAGGAACGTGCGCTTCGCCGTGGCGCGAAGCGAAGGCCTCGAGGAGGAGCAGGTCGAACTGATCGCGGACGGCTACGCGGGCTCGACGCTCAGCGCGCGGGACAAGGCGACGTTGACGCTGACCGACGCGATCATCGGCGACCCGCGGAGCCTTTCGGAGGCCCAGCGCAGCCAGATCCGGGGCGAGATGAGCGACGCGGAGGTCGTCGAGGTCGCGCTCGGTGTCGGCCTGTTCATGGCCCTGAGCAAGGTGCTGATCACGCTCGGCCTCGAACCAGAGACGATGGGCACGACCGTGGTCGCCACGCCCGGGAGCCACTGAGCCGGTGGTGGCGATGGCGATTCCCCCAGATGCGCGACCCCCTTCCCGCCGCACGCGCGAGCCGTATACTGCGCGGCATGCCAAACCTCCGTCCCTTCGCGATCAACGTCCCTGACGATACGCTCGTCGACCTCCGCCGGCGCCTCGCCGCCACCCGCTGGCCCGACCCAGGCTTCGACCCGGGCTGGGAGTACGGCGCGGACCTCACGTATCTGCGCGAAACCTGTGCCTATTGGGCCAGCGGCTACGACTGGCGCAAGCAGGAGGCCGCGCTCAACCAGTACCCGCAGTTCTTGTGTGAGGTCGATGGCGTTGACTTTCACTTCTGGCACGTCAAGGGCAAGGGCCCGAAGCCCTTCCCGCTCCTCCTGGTGCACGGCTGGCCCGGCTCGATCTACGAGTTCCACCACCTGATCGG
>CAMAUF010000018.1 GCA_945861295.1 bacterium
CCAAAGCTGCCGGCCGAGTACTTCACCGCCAGCCCCTGAGGTGGCGATATTCGTGTCCGGCGGCACTCGCGCATCCCTCGAAGTCGAAGCCGGGCAGAGTCTGAAACGTTCGCCCACGGCGCAGGATTGCCGGGGCCGGAGGCGCCCACCGATGACCCCGACGCAATCCCCTGGCCGGTGGCGGATCTGGATCCCGGCGTTCTTGATTGCCGTGAGCATCGCCACGCTCGTTGGCCGGCTCGTGCAGCTGCAAATCCTCGAACATGCCCATTACCAGGCGAAGGCGCGGGACGAACTGGACGACGAAAAGCTCGAATACGGCCGCCGAGGCGCCATCCTCGACAGCAACGGTGATGTCCTCGCTACGTCGATCGAGACCTACGACGTCTTCGTCAGCGGGCGCAAATGGCAAGACCCAGCGGTGGCGCTCCCGGCGGCCGCGGCGCTCGCCCCCTACCTGAAAACAGACGCTCTCAGCCTCCTCGCAGGCGTCGCTACCGGCGGTGACACGCGGGTAGCGCGTGACATCGACTTCGAGACGGGCGAAGCCCTCAAAAAGGCGATCCGTGCGGCGGCGAACCCTTTTGCAGACTCCGTCCGGCTGGAGCGGAGTTCGCTCCGATCTCATCCGAACGGCGACGTCGCCGCGTCTATCCTCGGTTGGTTCGGCGACCCAACGCCGGACGACGACAGCAAGGCCCGGAAGGTAGGGCGGTCGGGGTTGGAGGCGAGTCTCGACCGGGTCCTCGCGGGTCGGCCCATGCGGCAGTTCTTCGAGCGGGACGTGGAGGGCGAGGCCATCCCGATCGGGCTTTACCAGGCCTCCGCCGTACTCGCCGGGGCCGACCTGAAGCTCACGATCGATCGCCGCATCCAGGCGCTGGCTGAGCGCCAGCTCGATATCGCGGTCGCTCAGCACAAGGCTATCGGCGGTACGATCGTGATCATGGAGCCGGGTACCGGTCGCATTTTGGCGTTGGCAACTTCACCGCGGTTGAAGTACTCCGAGTTGCCTTTCACGGACTCCGAAAAGGTAGTCCTAGAGAATGACCATTCGGTCAGTTATGCGTACGAACCAGGTTCGGTAATGAAGGTCATCACCATGGCCTCCGCCTTGGATGGCGGAGCGGTGACGCCAGAAACGACATACCACGACGATGGCGTGGTGCGCTTCGAAGACGGTACGGAACTGAACAACTGGCGCGGCGGCAGTTACGGCACTCAGACCATGATCGGGGTTTTACAGAATAGTATAAATACCGGAGCGATATTTGCGCAACGCGCGCTCGGCCGCGACCGCTTTCTCGAATACCTTGGCCGGTTTGGCTTCAACGACAAGACGGGCATCGAACTTCTGGCCGAGGCTGCCCCGTACTTCCGGCAGCCCGGCGACGAAGGCTGGACGATTGTCGACGTCGCGACTCAAGCCTACGGCCAGGGCATCTTCGTGACCCCGATCCAGATGGTCGCCGCCTTCACCGCCGCGATCAACGGCGGCACGCTGTTCCGCCCGCAGCTCGTCCAGGCTACGATCGACCCCGATGGCACGGTCCGCGAACGCAAGCCCAACGCCCTCAGCCAACCAATCCGGCCCGAAACGAGCGCGACCGTCCGCTTCATGCTCGAACAGGTCGTGATGCCTCCCGAGCGCGGCCACCAAGGCCGGCCGCGCGACTACACCGCGGGAGGCAAGTCGGGCACCGCCAACATCATCTCGGGCAACAGCTACGACGATAAGCGGCAGGTGGCGTCGTTCATCGGCTTCGCCCCACTGGTCGACCCAAGAATCGTAGTCCTCGTCAAACTGGACGAAAACGCCGACCTCCAGACCGGCCAGGAAGCCGCCGGGCCAGTCTTCGCGACTCTGGTCGACGAGGTCCTGCGCTACCTGAACGTTGCGCCGGACAATGCGGCCTACGTGGGGGTGACGCCTTGAGCGGCCTCACGACCTCCTGGGTGGCCGACGTGATGCGGGCCGCTGGGTACGCCGTGACCGAGGGGCCTGACGTGGCCATTCCGCGCGGTTCGGCCGATTCGCGGACGACGGGCGAAGGCGAACTCTTCGTCGCGTTCAGCGGCGAGCGGGCCGACGGGAACGAGTTCGTCGGCGACGCCCTGGCGCGCGGCGCGGCGGCGGCGCTCTGTTCGCGCCCCCCAAAGCTGGCGTGGCCGGGACGTACCGTCATCGTCGCCCCGGACACGCGAACGGCCGTCGCGGAGCTTGCCATCGCCTGGCGACGGCACTGCGGCGCCCGCGTCGCCGCGATCACGGGGACCGTCGGCAAGACCACGGCGAAGCAATTGACGGCGGCCGTGCTGCGCCAACGGTTCCCGACCCACGAGAGCGCGGGCAACCTCAACAGCCGCGAGGGGGCGCCCTTGGCGATCCTCACGATGACGCCGGACGACGCGGTCTCGGTGCTGGAACTGGGCATCGACAGCCTCGGCGAAATGGACGAGTTGGTCGCGATCGCCGAGCCAGAAGTGGGCGTAGTCCTGAATATCGGCTACACCCACGTCTCCAAGCTGGGAAGCATCGAAAACACGGCGCGGGAGAAGCTCACCCTCGTCCGCTCACTTCCCAGCGGCGGTGCCGCCATCCTCAACGTCGATGATCCGCGTATCAGTGCCGCCAGCTCGGGGCTTCGTTGCCGCGTGCTCAGCTTCGGGCAAACCGCCGGGAGCAGCCTCCGCTACGGCGACATCCGCGAGCGCGGTCTCGAGGGCACTTCCTTCGCGTTGAGTTGGGGCGCACAAACAACGACGGTGCACTCGCCGCTGATCGGCGCGCACACGATCCCAGCCGCGCTGACCGCGATTGGCGTCGCGCTCGCCTTCGGCGTGCCGTTCCAGGAGGCCACGGAGCTGGTCGCCACGTCCAATGTGACCGGACGCATGCGCGTCATCCAGACGCCGGAGGGCGTGACCTTGCTCGACGACCGCTACAACTCCAGCCCGGCCTCGTTGGCTGGCGCCCTTCGTATGCTCGGCGCCCTTCCCGGCCGGCGGCTCGCCCTTCTCGGGAAGATGGCCGAACTGGGCGAGTTCGAAGTCGAGGAGCACCGCAAGGCCGGCCAGCTGGCCGCTGAGTGCTGCGACGAACTGTTCACCTTCGGGGCGGCTGGCAAGCTGCTGGCCTGCGCCGCAAGCACAGGGCCGGCCAGGGCGCGTTGGTTCGAGACCAAGGACGAGGCGGCCGAGGCGCTCGCTGTGAGCCTCCACCCCGGCGATACCGTCCTCGTCAAGGGCTCGCGCAGCGAAGCCCTGGAGTCCGTCCTGGAGCGGCTGGAGGGACCGGCGTGATTCACGCTCTCGTCTCCGGCGTCCTCGCCTTCCTCGCCGCGCTCGCGCTCGGCTGGCCCATCCTGCGTATCCTTCGGGCCAAGAAGGCCGGCAAGAACATCGGCGAGTACCAGCCCGCCTCCCATGGCAAGAAGCAAGGGACGCCAACCTTCGGTGGTCTGATGATCTGGGCGCCGACGGTCTTGGTCACGGTCGTCGCCGTCGATTGGGTCGACCACCAGTCGATCCTGCTTCCGATCGGGATGATCGCCGTGACAGGCGCGGCAGGCTTCGTAGACGACCTCGGCAGCCTGCAAGGGCGGCGCCAAGCCGGGCTTTCCTGGCGTTTCAAGATCATCTTCTCGACGGTCGTCGCCATGGTCGCGGCGTGGATCCTCTACGACCGCATTGGCGTGGAGTCGATCAACGTGCCGTGGACCGGCCAGTACAAGCTCGGGCTGTTCTATCTGCCGGTGGCCGTCCTCACCATCGTGGGGACAACGAGCGCGGTCGCTGTAACGGACGGCCTGGACGGGCTCGTCGGCGGGCTGGCGCTCATCGCCTTCTTGGCCTATGGCATCCTCGCGTTCATCCAAGGTCAGGAGTACATCGCGACCTTCTGCTTCATCATCGCGGGCTCGACGCTCGGCTCTCTCTGGTTCAACGCGCACCCGGCGATGGTGTTCATGGGCGATACCGGCGCGCTCGCGTTGGGATCGGCGCTGGCGACGGTCGCGCTGATGACGGGCCACTGGCTCCTGCTCCCGCTAATCGGAATCGTGTTCGTCCTCGCAGCCGTGAGCAACGTCATCCAGATCGGGTACTTCAAGCTCAGCGGCGGCAAACGCTTCTTCCGGCGGGCTCCGTTTCACCATCATCTTGAAGAGATCGGTTGGGCTGAAACGCAGATCGTGACGCGGGCGTGGCTGGTCGGGATCGCGGCCGCATTGTTGGGCGTGGCCTTCGCCCTGGCGGTGCCCGAATGAGCGCAGGAAACGGATTCGATCCGGCGACCGCAGTCCGGGGCCAACGAGTCCTCGTCTATTCTATGGGCAAGGAAGGGGCGGACATGGCGGCCTGGTTCGCCAGCCAGGGCGCGCGTGTGACCATGTCTGACACGCGCAGCGAGGACCAGCTCGCCGCCGCAAAGGTCCGGGTCCCGGCCGGGATCGACCGCGTCTTCAGCGGCCAGCCCCTCCTGGACGCCGAAGGTTTCAGCCTAGTGGCCGTCTCGCAGTCCATCCTCCGGCACGACCCCGCCTTGACACGAGCGCGTCAGCTCGGCATCCCGATCACGTCGCAGATGCGTCTGTTTCTCCAGCTCTGCCCGGGCCGGACCGTCGGCATCACGGGTTCGAGCGGCAAGTCCACGACCACATCACTTGTGGCGGCCATGGCGAAGGCGGCCGGCGCCCGCGCGATCGTCGGCGGCAACCTCGGCGAACCGCTGCTCGGCCGGCTCGCCGAAATCGACCGCGACACGACGGTTATCCTTGAGATCAGCCACACCCAGTTGCAGTACACGGACCGTTCGCCACACGTCGCGGCAGTGACCAACATCACCCCAAATCATCTGGACCAGTTCAGCTGGGACGAGTACGTCGGCCTCAAGCGGAACATCCTGGCGTTCCAAGGGCCTCGCGACACCGCCGTCATCAACGCCGACGACCCAACGAGCCGCTCACTTCTGACCGGTCTCAAGGGCTACCTGGCGCAGAGCTCGCTGCATGGCCGAATCCTCGCTGACGGAGCTTGGGTCGATGGAGAGACGGTCTGGGTGCGTTACGGGCTAAACGCCAAGCCGGTGATCGCACAGGCGGATATCCGGCTGCGTGGGCAACACAACCTCGCCAATATCACGATGGCCTGCGCCGTCGCTTCAGCGGCCGGTCTCCCGGTCAGCGCGATGACGGAGGCGGCAGCCGCTTTCACCGGTGTCCCTCACCGCTTGGAAGTCGCCGGTCGCCGCGATGGCGTCACCTGGGTGAACGACTCGATCGCGACCTCGCCCGAGCGGACGATCGCGGGCCTCCTCGCCTTCGATGAGCCGGTCGTGCTGCTCCTCGGCGGGCGGGACAAGAACCTCCCCCTCGACAGGCTGCAAGATGTGGTCCGCGAACGGTGCCGGGCCGTCGTTTGCTTCGGCGAGGCTGGGCCACTGTACTTCGGGGCGCTCCGGGCCTGCGCGCCGGCGGTCGAGCTGACGGGGACGCTCGAGGACGCGGTAGCGATCGCTCGTACGCTCTCGCGGCCTGGTGATGCCGTGTTGCTTTCGCCGGCCGGCACAAGCTTCGATGCCTATCCGAACTTCGAGGCGCGGGGCGAAGCCTTCCGGGCCTTGGTCGCGGCGCTGCCGGTGGCCGTGGCGGAGGTGACCTCATGAGCGCCGCCAGCGTCCGGGCCCCGGGGCGGGTCGACTTCTGGATCCTGATCCCGATCTGCGCCCTCACGATTGCGGGCCTTATCGCCGTGTACAGCGCGAGCTTTGTCGTCGGGGCCGCCTCGGAGCGTGGCTCGAACTACTACATCTACCGCCAGGTTCTCTGGGCGGCGGTCGGCACGGCGCTCGCAATTGTGCTCATGAACATCTCGACCGAGCGGCTCCGCGCGTTGGCCGGGCCTGCCATCTGCGCGACCATCTTGGCCCTCGCGGCAGTGATGGTGATGGGCTACTCCGTAAACGGAGCGCAGCGCTGGATCGGCTACGGCATCTTCAGCGTACAACCGGCCGAATATGCCAAGTTCACCCTGGTCCTGTTTCTTGGCGCATGGCTCGGGAGCCGGACGCTCCCGGTCATGTCCAGCGGGGAGGGCCTCCTGGGTTTCCTGTTCTGGGTTGGGACGATCTGCGGCCTGATCATGGCCCAGCCAAGCCTCGGCACGACCCTGATCATCGGCGCCACCTCGCTCACGATGCTCTGGATGCGCGGGTTTCCGGTCACCCGAACCTTGGCTCTCATCAGCGCGGGCTTATTGCTCGTGTCGCTCTTCGTAATCACGAGTGGTTACCGAACGGAGCGCTTCACCAGTTCCGCGATCGCCCGGGCCGCCGGTCTGGGGGCCGCCGAGCCGAATCCCGACGACCGTTTCCAGATCGACCATGCCGTCTCCGCCATCGGGAACGGGGGCCTGGAAGGCATCGGCATCGGCGCCAGCCGCGGCAAGTTCTTTTACATCCCGGAGAGCCACACCGACGGCATCTTCGCCGTCGTCGGCGAAGAGACCGGATTCATCGGGACCATGTCGATCATCGTGCTCTTCGTCATCCTCGCGGGGCGGGGTTACCAGGTGGCCCAACGCGCCGCCGGCCACCCCTTCCCGCATCTGGTGGCCATCGGTATCACGACCTGGTTCATCGTCCAGGCGATTCTGAACATCGGCGGAATCACGGACGTCCTGCCGCTGACGGGTGTCCCGTTGCCCTTCCTCAGCTACGGCGGCAATGCCCTGGCGGCTGAGCTGATGGCTGTCGGCGCGCTGCTCCGGATCTCGCGCGAGTTCCCGCCCCCGCGCCCGGGCCGCCCGATCCCAGCCACAGCGAATCGCGGCCCGGCACAAGCCACGAGCCTCACGGTCCAGGGGGCAGCGCGATGAGGATCGCACTGACCGCCGGCGGTACGTTCGGCCACCTCTTCCCGGCCTTCTCGGTGTACGAGGCGTTTTCGCAACTGCCAGGTGGGCCGCATGAGGTGCGGTTCTTCGGGCCTGACGAGCGCGGCGAGCGCAGCGCGGTCGAGGCACGAGGGATCCGGTTCGTGGCTGTCCCAGCCGCCCAGATCCGGGGCCGCGGGCCGCTCCAACTCGCGCGCAACTTGGTCAAGCTCGCCTGGGGCATTGGGATCGCCGTGCGACGGCTGCGAGCGTTCCATCCGGCCGTCGTCCTCAGCACCGGGGGCTACGGCAGCTTCCCCTGCTGCGTCGCGGCCCGCATTTTGCGCCGGCCCCTCGTGGTGTACCTGCCGGATGTGAGCCCCGGCTGGGCCGTCCGCGCCGAACAGCGCCTGGCCACGCGTATGGCGACCACCGCCCAAGCGGCGCTCGCCTTTCTCCCCCGAGCAAAGACACGCGTGACTGGCTATCCGGTGCGAACCTCGTTCTTCACGCAGGACCGGGCAGCGGCGCGTGCCGCGCTTGGGTATGCGGCGAGCGACAGCGTTCTCGTGATCGCGGGCGCGAGCCAAGGCGCGCAAGCGATCAACCGCGCTGTTTGGGGGGCGCTTCCCGCGTTGGCCGGCGCTGGTGTGCATACGGTGCACCTGACCGGCGCGGCCGATTTGGCGGAGGCGGAGAGCCAAAAGGCGACACTGGGGCCGAACGCCAGGCTGTATACGCCCGCTGCCTTCCGCGACGACCTGCCAACTCTCATGGTCGCGGCGGACCTCGGCGTCATGCGAGCGGGCGCCAGCGTCCTCGGCGAAGTGCCGGCCGCTGCGCTCCCAGCCGTGTTCGTACCGGGCACCTTCGCCGGGGCGCATCAACGCGACAACGCGCGTTGGCTCACCGACGCGGGCGCCGGCCTCGTGCTGGAAGAAGCGGATCTCGCTCAATTCGAGGAAACCGTACTCGCGCTGCTCCGAGACGACGCGCGGCTCGGCAGGATGAGGGCCGCCGCCGCCGCCCTCGCCCAGCCAAATGCGGCCTTCAGCATCGCCACACTTCTGGTGGAGGTGGCCAAGACATGATCGAACTCACCGGCCCCGTCCACCTGGTTGGCATCGGCGGGATCCACATGTCGGCGATCGCGCAATTGCTGTTGGAGCGGGGTGTCGCCGTCTCGGGGAGCGACCTGACGCTTTCGCCGCTGACCGCGAAGCTGGAACGGCTCGGCGCGCGCATCGCCCAAGGTCACGCGTCGGCGAACCTCGGCGACCCGGCGCTCGTCGTGATCACGGCCGCCTCGCAACCCGATAACCCGGAGATCGTCGCGGCCAAGGCCCGCGGCATCCCCGTCATCCTCCGGGCCGAGATGGTGGCACGCCTCATGGAGGGCAAACGCGTCATCGCGGTCTCCGGCGCCCACGGCAAGACGACGACTTCGAGCCTCATTGCCTTCATCCTGCACAACGCCGGGCTCCGACCGATGTACCTCCTCGGCGGCGAGAGCATCGACCTCGATGGCCACGCCGCCTGGGGCGAAGGCGACCTCTGCGTCGTCGAGGCCGACGAGTACAAACGCGCCTTCCACGAGTACTCACCCGCGGTTGCGGTGATCACAAACGTCGAAGCCGACCACCTCGACTACTTCGGGACGGCGGACGCGTACAGCGAGGCCTTCGCCGTCTTTGCCCGGCGGATCATCGAAGGCGGTCGCCTGATCGTTTGCGCCGACGACCTAGGCGCGCGCCAGGTGAGCGAACAGGTCGAAGACGCGCCGATCCAGATCGAATGGTATGGCGTCGAGGGCAGCCGCTACTGGTCGGCGCGGGATGTCCAGGCTGGCGTCGAAGGCGGCTCGTTCACGCTGCTGCGCGGCGGCGCGGCCCTGGGCGAAATCGCCACGCCGAACCCTGGGCACGCGTTTCCGCTCAATATCCTTGGGGCGAGCGCGGCCTGCCTCGGCTTGGGCGTCCCCTTCGCGGTCGTGCGCGAGAGCGTCGCGGCCTTTCGTGGCGCAAAACGGCGCTTCCAGCTCACCGGCGAGGCTGGCGGCCGGACGGTGATGGACGACTATGCCCACCACCCCGCCGAAGTCCGCACGACGATCGCCACCGCCCGGCGCCGCTTCCCGGACCGGCGGATCATCGGTGTTTTTCAGCCCCATACCTACAGCCGGACCGCGCTCCTTTGGGATGAGTGGCTCGGTTGCTGGGCTGGGCTCGACGGACTGATCGTGCTCGAGACCTACGCGGCCCGCGAGCTGCCTTCAGCCGGGCGCGGCGCCGCGGAACTCGCCGCCGCCATCCGGCCCGCCTTGGCCTCGTACGCGAAGGACTTCGACGAGGCGGCCAGCCAGGCTGTCGCGCGCTCCCGGCCCGGGGACGTGATCATGACGATTGGCGCCGGGGATGTCGTCGAAGTCGGCCCACGAATCTTGGAGGCGCTGCAATGACGATCGAACGCCTCGCCGCCGTGATCGAGCCGTTGGGAGCGCTGCGCCGGGACGAGCCGCTCTCCCGGCATACCACTTTCGGGATCGGTGGGCCCGCCGACCTCTTCCTCACCGTCCGCGACTCCCTCGGGTTGCGCCTAGCGTGGCGTGCCGCCGCGGACCTCGAAGTCCCCGCGTTCGTCCTCGGGAGCGGGAGCAACATCCTCGTTTCCGACCGCGGCATCCGCGGCCTCGTGATCGACAATCGTGCCCGCGCGGAGGAAACGGACGCGGCGGGCCTCACCTACCGGGTCGAAAGCGGCGCTAGCTTCGCCGCCTTTGCCCGCCGGCTCTGCCGCCTGGGCAAGGCGGGGATGAGCTGGGGCGTCGGCATTCCGGGGACCCTCGGCGGCGCCGTTGTGTACAACGCCGGCGCCTACGGCGGCTGTCTCGCAGACATCCTGACGGCGGTCCACCTCTCGGACGCGAGCGGGCGGGCGGAATGGGTCGGGGCCGACACGCTGGGGATGGTGTACCGGGGCAGCGCCTTCACGCGCGGCCAGTTCGCCGGCAAGGCTGTGCTCGCAGCCGAAGTCCGGCTCGGCCACGGGGATCCGGCACGGCTGACGGCTGAGGCGTCCGCCCACGACCTCAAACGCCTTGCGGCGCAACCCCGAGGGCGGAACGCGGGCTCGCTCTTCAAGAACCCGGCGGAGCGCCCGGCTTGGAAACTGATCGAAGACGCTGGCTTGCGCGGGGCGCGGCACGGCGACGCCGCGATCAGCGACAAGCACTGCAACTTCTTCGTGAACGAGGGCGCGGCCCGGGCGGCCGACGTCGCTTGGTTGGCGGCCGAGGCGGAGCGGCGCGTCTTCGAGACGAGCGGCGTCCGGCTCGAGCGCGAAGTCGCCTTCGTGGGGGATTGGTCATGAGCCGGAAACGCGTAGCGGTGATCTTCGGCGGCCGATCGAGCGAGCACGAGGTCAGCATCGTCAGCGCGCGCAGCGTCATGGCCGCGTTCGACGCCACCGCCTACGAGGTCGTGCCCTTCGGCATCGGCAAGAGTGGCGGCTGGCTCGGCCCAGAGGCGACGGCGGCAGCGCTTGGCGCAGGGGCGGTCGCCTTCGACGGCGGGACTCGGCTCCTCGAGAGCGGGACGCTCCTCGCGGCGCTGGCACGGTGCGACATCGCCTTCCCCCTCATCCACGGGACATATGGTGAAGATGGCACGCTGCAAGGCTTTCTCGAGATGGCGGGCCTGCCATATACAGGCTGCGGCGTCGCCGCGAGCGCCATCGGCATGGACAAGGCGCTCATGAAGGCGCTCTTCCGCGATGCCGGGATCCCCGTTGCGCCGTATGGGGTGGTGCGCCGCTGCGACCTCGAGCAGGAGCCCGAAGACGCTTTCCGCTCTGTCGCAGCCGCCACGGACTACCCATGCTTCGTCAAGCCCGCGAACGGCGGGTCGAGCGTCGGCGTCACCAAAGTACGCTCGTCGGAAGACCTGGCTGCCGCGCTCCAGGTAGCTTTCGCGACCGACGACAAGGCGATCGTCGAGCGCGCCGTGACCGGCCAAGAGGTTGAGTGCTCCGTATTGGGCAACGAACGTCCGGAGGTCAGCATCTGTGGCGAGGTCGTGCCGGACCGCGAGTTCTACGATTACGACAGCAAGTACTCGCCGGAATCAACGACGGCGCTTCACATCCCCGCCCGGATTTCCCCCGCCACCGCTGAGGCCGTCCGCGAGATGGCGCTCCGGATGTACACGGCCATGGGCTGCGAAGGCTACGCCCGCGTGGACTTCTTTGTTGCCGGCGAGCGCGTCATCGCCAATGAGGTCAACACCATCCCTGGATTCACGAGCATCAGCATGTACCCGAAGCTCTGGGCGGCCAGCGGCCTGCCGTACACGGAACTGCTGACGCGGATCATCGAGTTTGGGTTCGCCCGTCACGCCGGGAGGGCACAGAAGTGAAGAGCCGAAGGACAGCGCATGGCCGCATCCAGGCGCAAGCGCCACGACCGTCGACGCGCCGGGCGGTCATCGGCGTGCCGGAACTGAGTCCCGCGCCCGCGCGGCGGCCTCCGCCGCCCCCAGAGCCCTCGCGCAGTCGGCGTGAGTTCCAGCCCTGGATGTGGGTGTCGCTCACGGTGACCGGCGTCATCGTCCTCGCTCTTGGCGCGGCTTACACGGTGTTTCGCACCCCGCTGGTCGAAGTCAAGCACGTCGTCGTCCTCGGGGCCGTGCGGCTTGCGGACGAAACCGTCCTCGAACGGACTGACCTGCTGGGCAAGAACATGCTGACCCTCGATTCCGGGCCCAGCTACGACGCAATTGCCCGGCTGCCGCTCGTCCAAGAAGTCTCCATCGTCCGGGCCTGGCCCAACACCGTACGGATCATTCTACGGGAGCGGGAGCCCTGGGGCGTCTGGGAGCAGGCCGGTGTCTCGCATCCCATCGACCGCGAAGGCGTGGTCTTGGGCGCCGTGGAGGCGCCGGCGGATGGCCCGCGGATCATCAGCGCTTCCCTGGCGACGCTGCGCCCCGGCGACCGCGTCGACCCGGAGGCGATCCGGGCCGTCATCGAAATCGCGGAACTCTTGCCCGCCGCGCTCGGCTCGCAAGTGGCGGAAGTGGCGTTCGTGCCGGGAAAGGGCGTGCAAGTGACCACAACGGACGAACAGGTCGGCGTCCTCGGTGATTCCACCGGCATCGCCTACAAGCTGGCGGTCTGGGCCGCGGCGATTATCGAGGCCGAAGAGGAACGGGTCTCTTACACGGTCATCGACCTGCGCTTTGGGAACAGGCCGGTGTTGCAATGAGGGGGACGATGCGCAAACGTAGCTCCACGATCGCCGCGATCGACATCGGCTCGACCAAAGTCGCGGTCGTCGTCGGCGACTACGACGGTGAGTCGCTCCGGATCATCGGACATGGCGTCGCCCCCGCGGCGGGGCTCTCGCGCGGGGTCATCGACAATTTGCAGACGGCCCGCGATGCCATCGCGACCGCGGTCGAGAAAGCCACCCAATCCTCGGGCATCCGGATCATGGGCGCGGTGATCGGGATCTCGGGCACGCACATCAGTTCGCAAAACAATCGCGGCATCGTCGCCATCCCAGATCGCTCGCGACTGATCACCGATGACGACCGCGAACGCGCCCTCGAGGCGGCAAGCAACATCGCCATCCCCACGAACCGGCAGATCCTCCATGTCATCCCGCGCGGCTATTGGGTAGAAGGGACGGATTACGTTTCCGACCCGGCCGGGATGTACGGCTCGCGCTTGGACGCGGAGGCGCACATGGTCACGGGCGCGGTCTCGGCGATGCTGAACCTGAAGAAGTGCGTCGAGGCGGCCGGCGTGCACGTCGATGACGTCGTCGCCGAAGCGGTCGCCGCGTCCCTCAGCGCAATGCATCCGCGCGAACGGGAGCAGGGCGCGGCGCTCGTCGATATCGGCGGGAGCACGACGTCGATCGCGATCTACGACGAGGGCGCGACCGCCCACACCGCTTGTCTGCCGATCGCGGGCTCGCACATGACCAAGGACCTCGCCCACATGCTCCGCCTGCCCTGGGAGAGCGCCGAGGCCCTCAAGTGCAACTACGGGAGCGCCCTTCCGGACCCACGCTACGAACGGGAGTCGGTTGAAGTGGAAGCCTTCGGGACGCACCCGCGCAAATCCGTGCCGCTCAACTTCGTCTCGGAAATCCTTCAAGCGCGTTGCGAGGAGATCCTTGAGGCGGTGGCCACGGAGCTGAAGCGGTCGGGCTACCGCGACCGCCTCGCGGCCGGCGTCGTGCTCACGGGCGGGGGCAGCGAACTGCGCAACCTCGCCGAACTGGCCGAGACCCGGCTCCAACTTCCGGCCCGCGTGGGCCGCCCACAAGGCTATGAGGGGCTGACCGACCTGATCGGGACGCCCGCGTATGCAACCGTCATCGGGCTTATTGAACATGCGATCCAAGGCAGCGCGGTCGCCTTCGCAAGCCCGGAGCCGGCCTATCCCGTCGTCCGCGGGAGCTTCTGGGAGAAGCTGTCCGCTGTAACCAGGGCACTTAAGCCGTAGCAAACCGAGGAGGAGAGATGAGCCTGAGCGAGTTCAGCCGGCGGGACAACCCGCACCACTATCGAAAGGACCGAGCCATGAGCATTCGAGACGATTCTGGGTCCCCGCGCATCA